>NZ_JACZCQ010000007.1 GCF_014904705.1 Nisaea sediminum | reverse complement strand
GCTTCGGATCGTCTTTCGGAAGGAAGTCGTCGCCGAAGAACTGGATGTCGTAGGACACGATCTCGTAGCCGAGGTCCAGAAGCTGCGGGATCAGCAGGCTCCCAACATAGCCCGCGCCACCCGTGATCAGAACCTTGTTGAAACGTCGTGACACGAATTTCTCTCCTTCAGGAACATCCAGCATTCGGATCGGGATCATGCCCGGCTATGGAGAATTTTTCCATCCCGCTCGCAAGTCCGCTAGCCGGACGGCGGCGGGAAGACCGCGAGCATAGACCCCGAGAGTTTCTGGACCCGGACCGCCGCCGCCGCACCGAGGCCACGAGAGATATTCTGCATGCTCTGGATCAAGGTCTCACGCGTCAGGTCCATCTTATTCTTGCGGTACTCGTCCAGGGCGACCAGCACCAGCCTGGCATCGTTATTCCGGAACAGGTGACCTTCGAACGGCGTCAGCTCCAGACCTTCGATTTCCGTCATTATGGCTTCGGTTGCTCCGCATTCGCCGTTCAGGGAGATATGATCGGCCAAGCTCTCGCCGAAGGCATCACGAATCGCCGATACCGCGCCCGCGCGGTCGTCGATCGCCGATTGGACCGCTCCGAAGAGCCCCTCTAGATCACGGTAAACGGGGGTCACGAGGTTCGATAGAAAGATGCTCTCGATCCAGTTCGTGTAAGGCGCATAAGCCGCAACCGGCACGCCAAGGACCATGGCCTCTGTACCTGTAGTGCAGGTGTTGTGGATCAGTATGTCAGCGCCGAGCAACCAGGGAACAACCGTCCCGGCAAACATGACATGAATCCGATCTTCGCCGGCCAGGCTTTGCCGCCAGAACGCGTGATCCTCCGATGGATGCGGACGCAGGACGATCTGATGGTCCGGAAACCGGTCCCTGAGCGCCCGGACCATTTCCCCGAAACGCACCAGATTGGTTTCTTCGAAGTCGAAAGTAGCCTCGAACCAAGCCCGATCATCCGGATTGTCCCATCGCGCATATCCGACCCGCTCGCAGATCTCGACGAACCGCTCCCGGCTGCCGTGGCCGGTATTCCCCGCGCCGAAATTCGTATTGACGAGAATGTAGCGGCCGAACCGTTCGCGAATGCGTCCTACATCCCCTTCGAAAGCTCTGGTCATGGCAGGAGACAAGAGATCGAAACGGGGATTGCCCGTCACCACGAACCGCTCCTCGTGCTCGGGAAAAGCGTTCTGAAAGATCCGGTGCTGATTGCGCCCCTGGAGGAAGAACCGATCCAGATTCCCGAGGAATTCCGAGGTCACGCCCTGTAGAACAAATCTCCTGTCTGCCATGGCCGTGACTTCTTCGTCGATCGCCACGACACGGTGCCCGCAATCCTTCGCATGCTTCGCCCAATTCGTCTGGATCTGATTGCTGCCCTTGAGGAACACGGCGCCCGGCAGGAACTGGTCGAGGTTCCGTACCATCGACCACTGGTCGCCGATAATCACCACATACCCGTCTGCAACGGCACGCAGAACCAACGGGAGGCGCGCGTTCAATTCGCGGGCGACCTCCTCGATCGGGAGGTAAAGACGTTTGTAGCGCATGATCGCCGATCGCATGGATGGAAGACACCGCGATTAATAGACGGGCCGCCGGGCCGACGGCAAGAATTCGCAGCGCCGGCCCGCCTGAAGAGCAGGCTGTTCGCCGGCGCTCCTCTCCCGCCGCTTGCAGAACAGTTTCTGCCCCTTCCGAGCTTGCCCGGCACGGCCGAACCCTCTATCCAGAACGGAGCGGCCCGGGACACTGACGTGACGGGCGCCCCGGAACACTACCGGGGCCGGATAGATCCATGAAAAAGGATATCCGCGGCGGCTCGTGGGCGGAGAGGCATTCTCCGCGTCCCCGTGCGCGCGGCGGTGGGGATGAGATGAGCATGACCAACGAGACTTCCAGCGAAAAACAGGGCGTGATGATCTGCGGGCATGGCAGCCGCGATCAGGCCGCCGTCGACGAGTTCGCGAAACTCGCGGTCCGGATCAAGGAAAAGCTGCCGGACATGCCGGTCGATTACGGCTACCTCGAATTCGCCACCCCGATCATCCGCAACGGCCTCGACGCGCTGCGCGAACGCGGCGTGACCGACGTGCTCGCCGTTCCCGGCATGCTGTTCGCCGCCGGGCACGCCAAGAACGACATTCCGTCCGTCCTGAACACCTATGCGGCCGGCGCCGAGGGCGTGACGATCCGCTACGGGCGCGAGCTCGGCATCGATCTGAAGATGATTCGGGCCGCAGGAGAGCGGATCGAGGAAGCACTGAAGGCCGCCGGCGACGGCGTCTCGCGACATGAAACCATGCTCGTCGTGGTCGGACGCGGTGCCTCCGATCCGGACGCCAATTCCAACGTCGCCAAAGTCATGCGCATGCTCTGGGAGGGCATGGGTTTCGGCTGGGGCGAGACCGCCTATTCCGGCGTCACCTTTCCTCTGGTCGAACCGGCGCTCGAGCATGCCGCCAAGCTCGGCTACAAGCGCATCGTCGTCTTCCCTTATTTCCTCTTCACCGGGATCCTGGTGACGCGGATCTACGACTATGTCGACAAGGTCGCCGCGCGCCATCCGGAGATCGAGTTCGTCAAGGCGCCCTATCTGAACGACCATCCGCTGGTGATCGAGACCTTCCTCGACCGGATCCGCGAGATCGACGAGGGCACCGGCAACATGAACTGCCAGATGTGCAAGTACCGCCAGCAGGTGCTCGGCTTCGAGGCCGAAGTCGGCCTGCCGCAGGAGAGCCATCATCATCACGTCGAGGGCATCGGCACCGGCCCGGGCCATGATCACGGGCACGATCATGATCACGATCATCATCACGGCGACGGTCACCATCACGGCCATAGTCACGGGCACGGCCATTCCCACGATCACGGTCATGACCACGGGCACGATCACCACCACCACCCGTATCCGCATGCGGACCATCCGCTCGGCCCGCGCACGCTGACCGACAACTGAGTCCCGCCGCATGTCCGCGCCCGTCTTCTCCTATGAGAAAGATCCGGATGCCATCTACCGGCAGTCCTTCGAGATCGTGCGCGCCGAGACCGACCTCGCGCGCTTCGATCCCGCGGAGGCCGAGGTGGCGGTGCGACTGGTCCATGCCTGCGGCATGCCCGAGATCGCGCCAGACCTGATCTTCAGCGACGGCGCGGTTGCTGCCGGACGCGCGGCCCTGGCGGCCGGGGCGCCGGTGATCTGCGATGCGGCCATGGTCGCGCACGGCATCACTCCTCGCCTGCTGCCGAAGCAGAACGAGGTGGTCTGCCTGATCCGCGATCCCCATCTCCGCGCGCTCGCGAAAGAAGAGGCGACGACGCTCTCCGCCGCCCAGGTCGGGCTCTGGCGCGAGAGGCTCGGCGGCGCTGTGGTCGCCATCGGCAACGCGCCGACGGCACTCTTCCGGCTGATGGAGCTGATCCTCGACGGCGGCCCGCGCCCGGCGGTGATCCTCGGCTTCCCGGTCGGCTTCGTCGGCGCGGCGGAATCGAAAGCCGCTCTGGCGGATACAAAAGGCCTGCCACCGTTCCTGACTCTCAAAGGTCGGCGCGGCGGCAGCGCCATGGCCTCGGCGGCCGTCAACGCACTCGCCATTCTCGCCGGCAAGGACCCCGCACCATGAGTATCGAGTCCCCCTGGCTCCGCATCATCGGGATCGGCGAAGACGGGCTGGACGGTCTCTCCCGCACCGCCCGCGAGCTGCTGGACGGCGCCGAGATCCTGATCGGCGGCGCGCGTCATCTCGCCATGCTGCCGGAGGACGGCCGAGAGCGGATCGAATGGCCCTCGCCGCTGCAGAGCTTCGTCGACAAGATCCACGAGCTGCGCGGCCGGAAGGTCGCCGTGCTCGCGACCGGCGACCCGATGCACTACGGCATCGGCGCAACCTTCGCAAAGGTCCTGCCCGTCGAGGAGATGATCGTCGTACCGGCTCCCTCGGCTTTCTCCCTTGCCGCCGCCCGGCTTGGCTGGCCGCTCGCGGAAGTGCGGACTCTGACCGTCCACGGCCGTCCCCTCGCCCTGCTCGCCGCCGCCCTGTATCCGGGCGCACGGCTGATCCTGCTGAGCGAGGGACGGGAAACGCCAGGCAAGGTCGCCGCCTTTCTGACCGGCGCCGGGTTCGGCAAGAGCGCGATCACCGTGTTCGAACATATGGGCGGCGCGAAGGAAGCCCGGCTGGACGGCATTGCCGAGAGCTGGGCCCATGCGCCGGGGGCAGATTTCAATACCGTCGCGGTGCAGCTTTCGGCGCCGGACCGCCCGGTCACCCTCGGCACCGCGCCCGGCCTTGACGACAGCTTCTTCGAGAATGACGGCCAGCTCACCAAGCGCGAGGTCCGCGCCGCGACGCTGGCCGCGCTGCGTCCGGGACCGGGCCAGCTGCTCTGGGATGTCGGCGCAGGGTCCGGCTCGATCGGCATCGAATGGATGCGCGCCGATCCGCTGGCCCGTGCCATCGCCATCGAGCCAAAGGCGGAGCGGATCGCGCGGATCCGCCGCAATGCGGAGACTCTCGGCACGCCCTTCCTGAAGATCGTTGAGGGCCAGGCGCCGGACGCGCTCGATGGACTTGAGGAACCGGACGCCATCTTCCTCGGCGGCGGCATCACCGCGCCCGGGCTTCTGGAAATCTGCTGGAACGCGTTGAAACCCGGCGGCCGTCTGGTCGCAAACGTGGTGACGCTCGAAGGCGAGGCCGAGCTGACGGAGGCCCGCGCAACCCTCGGCGGCGAACTGATCCGGATCGCGGTCTCGCGGCTGGAGCCGGTTGGCCCCTATCACGGCTGGCGCCCGCTGATGCCGGTCACGCAATGGATCTGCCGCAAGCAAGGTCCGGGAGGAAAGGGCTAGATCATGGGCGGATTTCTGACCGGCATCGGCGTCGGCCCTGGCGATCCCGACCTCATCACCCTGAAAGCGGTAAAGCGGCTGCAGGCGGCGGACCTCGTCTGCTATCCGGCGCCGGAAGTGGGCCAGAGCCTCGCCCGCCGCATCGCCGCGCCGCACATCCCGCACGGGCTGGAGGAATACGCGATCCGCATGCCGATGGTCGCCTCCCGCTTCCCCGCCGCGAAGGTCTACGACGAGGCAGCGAGACATATCGGCGCCGCGCTCAGGGCCGGACGGAACATCGTCGTGCTCTGCGAGGGCGATCCGTTCTTCTACGGCTCCTTCATGTATCTCTACGAGCGGCTTGCGAAAGACCATCCGATTGAGGTGGTGCCCGGCATCTCCTCGCCGATGGCGTCCGCCGCCGCGCTCGGCGCCCCGCTGGTCTCGCGCAACGACGTGCTGACGGTGCTGCCCGCTCCCCTTGAGAACGAAGACCTGCGCCGCCGGATCGAACTCGCGGACGGGATCGTGATCATGAAGATCGGCCGCCACTTCGCACGTATCCACGCGCTGCTGACCGAACTCGGCCACGCCGACGAGGCCCGCTATATCGAGCATGCGACGATGCAGAACCAGCGCTGCCTCGCCCTCTCCGAGGTCGATCCGGAAAAGGTGCCCTATTTCTCCATGATCCTCCTGCACAAGCGCGGTGAAGCCTTTCTCGAAGGAAGTGAGCTATGAGCGTTGTCGTCCTCTCGCCCTCCGGTCTCGCCACCGGACGGAAGCTCGCGGAGAGCCTGTCGCAGGAGCTTCATGCCCGCGCCGCGCCGGCGGACGCGGTCTTTGCCGATGTGGCGGAGCATCTCCGCGGCCTCTTCATCGCGGGCGAACCAATCCTCTTCGTCGGGGCGGCCGGCGCGCTGATCCGGCTCCTCGCGCCGCTGCTCGCCGACAAGACGGCCGAGCCGCCGGTGCTCGCCGTCGCCGAGGACGGCTCGGCGGTGATCCCGCTGCTCGGCGGTCATCGCGGCGCCAACGATCTCGCCCGCAAGGCGGCGGATGCGCTCGGCGGTGTCGCAGCGATCACCACCGCGAGCGACCTCGCGCTCGGCCTGGCCCTCGACATGCCGCCCGCCGGCTGGCATCTAGCACCGGACAGCGACTGCAAAAGCGCCGCCGCCGCGCTGCTGCGTGGCGAGAGCGTCGCCATCGATCCGGCGCTCGACTGGCTCGCGGAAAGCGACCTGAAGCGGGACGATAAGGCGACGCTGAAGCTCTCCGCCTCGATCCGGCGCGCGGAACCCGCCCCGAATTCTCTGACCTATCACTCGGAGCGCCTCGCCATCGGCGTCGGCTGCGAGCGCGACGCGGCGCCGGAGGAACTGATCCGTCTCGTCGAGCAAACGCTCACCGAAGCCGGTCTCGCGCGGGAGGCCGTCGCCGGGATCTTCTCCATCGACGTGAAGATGGACGAGGCCGCGGTCCATGCCCTCGGCGCGCATCTCGGCCGCCCGGTCCGCTTCTTCGACGCCGTTCGGCTCGAGGAGGAGACCCCGCGCCTTGCTACGCCGTCGGAGGTGGTCTTCAGGGAAGTCGGCTGCCATGGCGTCAGCGAAGGTGCGGCACTTGCCGCCGCCGGGCCGGACGCGGCGTTGATCGTGCCGAAACGGAAGTCGAAGCGTGCGACCTGCGCCATCGCAGAGGCGCCCGCGATCATCAACGCGAAATCGACCGGCGCCGCGCGTGGCCGCCTCGCCCTCGTCGGGATCGGTCCGGGCAGCGCCGACTGGCGTACGCCTGAGGCGTCAGCCGCCATCCGCGCAGCCGAGGTGATCGTCGGCTACGGGCTCTATATCGACTTGCTCGGCCCGCTCGCGGCGGGCAAGGAGCGGCACGATTTCGCCCTCGGCGAGGAGGAAAAGCGGGCCGCCTACGCGCTCGACCTCGCGGCGGAAGGCAAATCCGTCGCCCTCGTTTCCTCCGGCGATATCGGCATCTACGCCATGGCGACACTGGTCTACGAGTTGCTCGACAAGGCGGGCCGCAAGGACTGGGAGCGGCTTGAGGTCTTCGTCACCCCCGGCATCTCCGCCCTGCAAGCCTGCGCGGCGCGAATCGGTGCCCCGCTCGGCCACGATTTCTGCACCATCTCGCTTTCCGACCTGCTGACGCCCTGGGAGGCGATCCAGACCCGCGTGAAAGCCGCCGCCAAGGGCGATTTCGTGATTTCCTTCTACAACCCGGTCTCGATGCGCCGCCGCACCCAGCTCGCCCATGCCCGCGAGGTGCTGCTGCAGCACCGTCCGCCGGAGACACCAGTCATCCTCGGCCGCTCCCTCGGACGGCCGGACGAGACGGTGACGGTGACCACGCTGCAGGATCTCTCGGTCGACCAGGTCGACATGATGACGCTGGTGATGGTGGGCTCGTCCGAGACCCGCTATGACGGCAAACACGTCTATACCCCGCGCGGCTATGCCGGGAAGGCGGGTACTTCAATTCGCGCGGGCGAGAAGAAAGACGAGGCGGCGGAATGACGGTCTATTTCATCGGCGCCGGCCCGGGCGATCCGGACCTGCTGACCATCAAAGGCCGCAACCTGATCGCGCGCTGCCCGGTCTGTCTCTATGCCGGCTCGCTGGTGCCGGAGGCTGTCGTCGCCCACGCGCCGGAAGGCGCGCGCGTGATCGACACCGCGCCTATGACGCTGGACGAGATCATGGCCGATATCGAGGCGGCGCACGGACGCGGCGAGGATGTCGCCCGCGTGCATTCGGGCGACCCATCGCTCTACGGCGCCATCGCCGAACAGATCCGCCGCCTGCGTGCCGTCGGTATCCCGTTCGAGATCATCCCGGGCGTGCCGGCCTATACCGCCGCCGCCGCCGCCCTGCAGACCGAGCTGACCCTGCCGGAGATCAGCCAGACCGTCATCCTCACCCGCACGACGATGCAGTCGAGCGCGATGCCCGAGGGCGAGGAGCTGGAGGAACTCGGCCGCTCGAAGGCGACGCTGGCGATCCACCTCTCGATCCGCAACCTGCGCCATATCGAGCGCGCGCTGACCCCGCATTACGGTGCCGACTGCCCCGTCGCGGTGATCTACCGCGCGAGCTGGCCCGACCAGCAGGTGATCCGCGGCACGCTCTCCGACATCCGCCAGAAGGTGCGCGAGGCGAAGATCACCCGCACCGCGCTCATCCTCGTCGGCCGCGTGCTCGGCGAGGAGGAGTTCCGCGACAGCGCGCTCTACGACGCCGCGCATACGCATGTGCTGCGACCTGAGGCGAAGGTGTGATCCGAAACGGGTTCGACCCGCACCGAGGGCTGCGTTAACCTTTTCCCGGGAACGGTCAAAGGGGGCAGGACATGGAGCGGAGCGCTTCCGCGCGGCCAGATCAGATAGCGTTGGGCATCGCCAGCATTCTCGGGTCGGTGTTTTTCATGGCCTTCGCCGATGCGGTCGTGAAGCTGGTCAGTGCCGATCTTACCCTGTGGCAGGTTTTCACGGCACGCGCTCTCATGGGCCTGCCGGTGCTGCTCGTCCTGCTGGGCGCGACACGAACCCGGTTCCGGCCGGTCGTCCCGTTCTGGACCTGCCTCCGCAGCGTTCTTCTCGTCCTAACCTGGATCGCTTTCTATACATCCTTGCCGGAGCTGGAACTTTCGGTCGCCGCCGTCGCCGTCTACACAAACCCGATCATAACGGCACTGCTCTCCGCCCGAATGCTGGGCGAGCCGGTCTCGGCACGACGCTGGGGTGGCGTCCTGCTCGGCTTCTCCGGTGTCGTCGCGATTTTGCGGCCGGGCACCGACGCCTTTTCCTGGTTCACCCTGCTGCCGTTTCTCGCCGCCTTCCTCTATGCGATCTCCATGGTGGTCACCCGGAGCAGATGCCGCGACGAGGCGCCGCTGACCCTCGCCTTCGCCCTCAACGGCACCTTCCTTGTCGCCGGTCTCTGCGCGACGTTGCTGCTCGCGCTCTTCGGCCTCACACCCGAGACGCAGGCTACCTACCCGTTCCTGCTGGCAGACTGGGCGCCCATGGGGCTGCGCGAATGGGCATTGATGGCGCTGCTCGGCACCCTCATGGCCGTCTATGCCGCCGCCGTGGCCAAGGCCTACCAGATTGCCCCGCCAGCCATCATCGGGACCTTCGACTACGCCTATCTGATCTCGGCCGCAGTCTGGGGCTTTGTGTTCTTCTCGGAAACTCCCGACGCACTGACGCTCGCCGGCATGGCCCTGATTACCGCCGCCGGACTCATCGTCGCCGCGCCCGCGCGGCGTCCGCGTTCTGCTGCCGGATAGTTGCTAGACGCTTTGTCCGGCAAGCCAATGGACAGCGTCCTCCACCGTTCGGGAAACCGTGCCGACCGGCAGCGGCGGACGTCGCACCATAACCACCGGCAGGCCGAGAGCGCGGGCGGCAAGGATCTTCCCGTAGGTCGCGGTGCCGCCGCTGTTCTTCGAGACGATTGCGTCGATGTGGCGGTCTTTCAGGAACGCGATCTCGTCGGCTTCGGAGAGCGGCCCCCGCGCCAACACCAGCGCCGCGCCGGGCGGAAGATCGTCCTCTTCCGGCGACTCGACCGAGCGGACAACAAAAGAGCAATTGCCGAGCGTCTTGTAGGGCGCCAGTTCTTGTCGTCCGATGGAGAGGAAGACCCTGAGCGGGCGCGTCGCCGAAAGCGACTCAAGATGACGCGCAGCGGCGTCGTTGCTCTCCACCACGTGCCAGTCATCTCCCGGCCCCGCGACCCATTCCGGCCGGACAAGATGCTGGCACGGCACCAACGCAGCCTTTGCCGCCTCGGCCGCGTTGGCGGAGATTTGCGCCGCGTAGGGATGGGTCGCATCGACCAGTGCCGTGATGCTTTCCGACTTCAGGAAAGCGGCCAGCCCGTCCGCGCCGCCGAAGCCGCCGGTGCGGATTTCGCAATCCGGCAGCTTCGGATCACGCGTGCGGCCGGCGAGTGAGAGGACGATCTCCAGATCCGGATGCGCCTCCCGCACCGCCGCGACGAAACGGTTGGCGAGTTCGGTGCCGCCGAGGACGAGCAGGCGCGCCATGTCTCAGACCTCTCCCGCGCTGCCGACGAGTTTGCCCTCGCGATCGAACACCTCGATGACGATCTCCGTTCCGGCGCCCTCCAGCATCTTCAGCGCCTCCTCGCGCGCCAGCGCCGCAATCCGGTCGCCAAGCGGCAGCTCCGCCTCGCGGGCGATGTTCAGCACCTCGAGCCCGGTATTCGCCGCCCGCGCCGCCAGCACCAGCTCTGCGCTGCCCCCGACCTCACCGAGCCGGGCGGCGAGCCAGTCCATGTCGATCAGGCTGCGGCCGGAATGGAGGTCCATATGGCCCTCGGCCAGCTTCGCGAGCTTGGCGAAGCCGCCGCCGATGATCAGTTTCGGCACCGGATGGCGGCGGAGATATTTCAGCATGCCGCCGGCAAAGTCGCCCATGTCGATGAAGGCGGTTTCCGACAACCCATGCCGCTTCGCCACCGCCGCCTCCGAGGTGGAGCCGGTGCAGGCGGCGATCAGCGGAAAACCTTCGGCGCGCGCCACGTCGATGCCGCGATGGATGGAATGGATCCAGGCCGAGCAGGAGAAGGGCACGACCACGCCCGTGGTACCGAGAATGGAAAGCCCGCCGACAATGCCGAGGCGGGGGTTCCAGGTCTTCTTCGCCAGCTCTTCCCCGCCCGGCACGGAGATCTCGATCTCGACATCGCCGGATCCGCCATGCGCCGCCGCGACCTCCGCGACGACGCCGCGCATCAGCTCGCGCGGCACCGGATTGATCGCGGGCTCGCCCGGAGGAATCGGAAGGCCGGCCTTGGTGACGATGCCGACCCCCTCTCCAGCCTTGAAATGCACGCCGCTCCCCTTCGCTCCCGGCTTCACGGTGACGGAGATGGTAGCGAGATGGGTCACGTCCGGATCGTCGCCCGCATCCTTCACGATGGCGGCGGTCGCGGCGCCGTCCGAGAGCGATTCGCGGGAGAGCGCGAAGGAGGGCTGCTCGCCTTTCGGCAGGGTGATGGAGACCGGATCCGGAAACTCACCCGTCAGCAATGCGGTATAGGCCGCCTTCGTCGCCGCCGTCGCGCAGGCGCCCGTGGTCCAGCCGCGCCTGAGAGGTCCGTCCGGTTTCCTTGCCATGGGAAATGTCTTAGACCGTCCGGGCGCCGTCATCCATGTCGAATTCGCGTCGCAAGAGGACGCTCGCACGGCAGAGTGGACAAAGTTCCGCGGCAAGGATGGGGACGTTACCGCGCTGGTATTGGGGAAAGTGCGGGGGTAGGTTTGAGAGATGAGCAAGTTGACTGATTTCGCCGCCGATTTCACGCCCGGAAGTGTCTGGCTGGTGGGCGCCGGCCCCGGCCATGCCGGGCTGCTGACGCTGCAAGCGCATGCCGCCCTGCAGGCGGCGGACGTGATCGTCTATGACGCGCTGGTCGGCGACGACATCCTCGCGCTCGCGCCGGAGGCGACGCCGCGCGAATATGCCGGCAAGCGCGGCGGCAAGCCCTCGCCGAAACAGGCCGACATCACGCTCCGCCTGATCCAGCTCGCCCGCCATGGCAAGCGCGTGCTGCGGCTGAAGGGCGGTGATCCTTTCGTCTTCGGACGCGGCGGCGAGGAAGCGCTTTCCCTCGTCCAGGCCGGCGTGCCGTTCCGGATCTGCCCCGGCATCACAGCCGGGATCGGCGGCCTCGCCTTCGCCGGGATTCCGCTCACCCACCGGGACACAAACCATGCCGTGACCATGATCACCGGCCACGACGCGACCGGGAATGTGACCGGCGTCGACTGGGAAGCGGTCGCCAAGGGCAGCCCGGCGCTCGTCCTCTACATGGCGATCAAGCATATCGGCGCGATCGCGGAGAAACTGATCGCCGCCGGACGCCCGGCGGACGAACCGGTCGCCGTCGTCACCAATGCCTCGCTGCCGGAGATGAGCGTTTTGGAAACCACCCTCGGCAGCGCCGCGGCGGATATCGAGAAACACAAGGTGCAGCCGCCCGCCATCGTCGCGGTCGGCGAGATCGTCCGCCTGCGCTCGGGGCTCGACTGGCTCGGCGCCGAAGGTGGCAAGGAGCTGGACCCGGATCCGCTCGGCCTCGGACGGGGCGACAGCGAACGGGCCGGATGAGCACGCCTCCCGGCCTGATCGTCGCCGCGCCTGCCTCGGGCAGCGGCAAGACCACGATCACCCTCGGCCTGCTGCGCGCGCTCAAGCGTCGCGGCGTCGATGTCGCCAGCGCCAAGACCGGCCCGGATTATATCGATCCCGCCTTCCACGCCGCCGCGACAGGACGTCCCTGCCCCAATCTCGACAGCTGGGCAATGCGTCCGGAGACACTTGCCGCCGCCCGTCCGTCGGATGCGGCCCTGGTCGTGGCCGAAGGCGTCATGGGCCTCTTCGACGGCGCCAATCTCGGCGAGGAGCACGATCCGTTCGGCGACGGCTCGACGGCGAGCATCGCCCGGCGGACCGGATGGCCGGTCCTGCTCGTGGTGGATGCCGCGCGCCAGGCGCAGTCGATCGCGGCCCTCGTCGCCGGGTTCGCGAACTTCGATCCCGAAATCAGGATCGCAGGTGTCATTCTCAACAAGGTGGGCAGCGCACGGCATGAGGAAATGCTCCGGCGGGCCCTGCTCAACGATGGCCACCCGGTGCTCGGCGCCGTGCGCGCGGAAAAGGCGATCGAGCGGCCCAGCCGCCATCTCGGCCTCGTGCAGGCGGGCGAGCATCCCGATCTCGAGACTTTTCTCGAGCAGGCAGCCGACAAGATGGACGCCGAGCTCGACATCAAGGCGATCATCGCCTCGGCCCGCGCAGGTACGGCGACGAACGGCAGCGCGGCGACGCCGCCCTTGCCGCCGCTCGGCCAGCGCATCGCCATCGCCCGGGACGCGGCCTTCGCCTTCGCCTATCCGCATATTCTGGACGGCTGGCGCAAGGCCGGTGCGGAGCTATTCTTCTTCTCACCGCTCACAAACGAGGCGCCGGCTGCGGATGCCGATGCCGTCTACCTGCCCGGCGGTTACCCGGAACTCCACGCCGCGCACATCGCGGCGGCCGAAACCTTCCTCGCGGGGATACGTCAACTGGCACGGTCAGACGTCGCGATCTACGGCGAATGCGGCGGCTACATGGTGCTGGGGGAAAGCCTCACGGACGGCGAGGGCAAGGCGTACCCGATGCTCGGCCTGCTTCCGCATGAGACCAGTTTCGCTACGCCGAAACGCCATCTTGGCTACCGCATCGCGGAGGCAATCGCCACGACCAAGCTCGGTCCCGCCGGAAGCGTTTGGCGCGGGCACGAATTCCACTATGCTTCCGCCGTCGGTTCCGTTGCCGGAACGCAGCTCTTCCGGATCTCCGATGCCTCTGGCGCGGAGCTCGGGACGATCGGCGGCTGCAGCGGGTCCGTGTTCGGATCCTTCCTGCACCTGATCGACCGTTCGGGTGCCTGACCCATGCGGGACGCACCATGGCCGGAACAGCTCAAGACCGCCTCCATCCGGGCTCCATCGAGACCCGGCAGGGCTGGATCATCGTCGCCGCCTCGCTTGCCTATATCATGGTCGCCTTCGGGCCCTCCTACCTGCTGGTCGTCAGCCTGAAGCCGATCGCGGCCGGCTTCGGTTGGCCGCGCTGGGTGCCGTCGCTCGCCTATTCGCTGCTGCTGCTCGGCACCGGGCTCGGCGGCATCGTCATGGGGCTCTGGGCGGATCGCGCCGGCCTCGGGAAGCCCGCCCTGCTCGGCGCGCTCGTGGTCGGCAGCGGCGTCATGGCCGCCAGCTTCGCCGCGAACGAGTGGGTGCTGCTGCTGCTCTGCGGCCCGGTGATCGGCTTCCTCGGGACCTCCGCCGCCTTCGCCCCGCTGCTGACCAACACGACACGCTGGTTCGACCGGCGGCGCGGCATCGCGGTCTCCGTCGTCGCCAGCGGACAGGCGCTCGCCGGCGCGATCTGGCCGCAGATCTTCAATTACGGGATCGAGCATTCAGGCTGGCGCCAGACCTGGTTCGCCTATGGCGCGCTCGCGATCTGCGTCATGCTGCCGCTTGTCCTGGTTCTGCGCCGCCCGCCCCCGGAACAGCCGAAGCCCGCGGGGCTCGCCAGCGACGCCCCCGTGCGACGCTCGGCCGCCATGCGGCAGATGCCGCTCGCCTTCCTCTCCCTCGCGATCGTCGGCTGCTGCGTCGCCATGGCGATGCCGATGGTCCATATCGTGGCATATTGCACCGATCTCGGCTTCGAGGCGGCACGGGGCGCGGAGATGCTCTCCCTGCTGCTCGCCTGCAGCGCCGTCAGCCGGCTCGGCTTCGGCTTCCTCTCGGACCGGCTCGGCGGGTTGCAGACAATCTTCATCGGCGCAGCGCTGCAGGCGATCGCGCTCTCGCTCTTCGCCGTGGTCGACAGCCTTGCAGGCCTCTATCTCGTCTCCGCCCTCTTCGGGCTTGTCTTCGGCGGGATCGTGCCGGCCTACGCCCTCGCGACGCGCGAGATGCATCCGGACGGCGAGGTCGGCTGGCGCATGGGCGTGGTCTTCTTCTTCGGCACCGTCGGCATGGCGCTCGGCGGCTTTCTCGGCGGCTGGATCTTCGACCTGACCGGATACTACCCGCTCGCCTTCGTGGTCGGCGTCAGCTTCAACATCGTGAACCTGCTGAGCCTGACCTGGCTGATCCGCTACCGCTCGATCGCGATCCTTCCGAAGCCTGTCGCGGCCTGATCAGACCTCGAGCACCATCGCCCGGATGTCCGACAGGTCGCGCGGGCCGTAGCCCCTGAAGACCCCGTGCTTGAAGACCTGGCGCGCCGTCTGGCAGACCCACATCGGGATGCCCAACGCCTCGCCCTGCTCGATGGCGAGATCGACATCCTTCATCAAAATATCGACGGCCGCGCCGAAGCTGGCCCCTTCGGTCAGGAGGAAGTCCGGAAAGACGCTCATGCTCGCGAAGCTGCGCCCGGTCCCGTTGTTCAGGACCCGGAGCATGTCCTCGGGTTTGACGCCGCCCTTCTCGGCCATCGCCATCGCCTCCACCGTCGCGACCAACGCGGTCGCGAAGACGATGTTGTTTGTCAGCTTCATGACCTGCGCGGTACCCGGCCGGTCGCCGGCGATCACCACGGTCTTGCCCCACGACTCGAAGATCGGTTTCAGCGCATCGGTGGTTTCCGGATCGCCGGAGACCATGACCGATAGCGTCCCGGCTCGCGCGCCCGCCGGACCGCCGCTGATCGGCGCATCGACGAGCGTGATATCGTGCGCAGCGCAGGCCCGTTCCACTTCCTCGACGAAGGGTCCGCCGACGGTGCAGGTATTGACCAGGGTACGGATCGCGGAGCCGGCCAGCAGACCGTCCTCTCCATTCAGCGCATTCCGGAAGATGCCGAGCGTCGGCAGCGAGACGACGACGATCTCGCAATTGTCCGCCAGATCCTTCGGCGAGGCGGCACGGCGCGCCTGACGCTCGAGCAGCGGCTGCATCGCTTCCGCCCGGACGTCGAAGATCCAGAGTTCATGTCCGGCGTCGAGCAGCTTTCCGGACATCGGCAGCCCCATGGCGCCGACCCCGAGATATCCAATACGCATACGTTTCCCCTCCCATTCGCCGGTTTTTCCGGTTCGGCGAATGGTAGCGCGCTCCGCAGAGCGGAGGAACTGCAGGCGAACGGCAGAGCGAAACTTACGGAGTCGAACAGAAAAAGATCAGACCGGCGGCTTGCCGCTGATGATCTTGGTTTTGGCCTTCGGCTTGTATTTCGGCGCCGCCTTGGCTTCCGCCTTCTTCAGCGGCACGCCGAACAGTTCGAGATGGTGGTCGACCAGCTCGAAGCCGAGCTCACGGGCGATGTAGTCCTTCAGCGCCTCGAGTTCCTCGTTGTAAAACTCGATCACGTCGCCTGTGGTCACGTCGATCATATGGTGGTGGTGATCTTCCTCACCATTCACCTCTTCATAGCGCGCGCGACCGTCGCCGAAATCGCGCTTGGTGACGATATTGGCTTCCTCGAACAGCTTCATGGTCCGGTAGACCGTGGCGATCGAGATGGACCGGTCGATCTCCCGCACCCGCTCATGCAGCGATTCGACGTCGGGATGGTCTTCGGCTTCGGACAGCACCCGCGCGATGACGCGCCGCGGCTCCGTCATTTTCAGCCCTTTTTCGAGGCACAGGGCGGCAACCCTCGATTCCATGCTGGCTTCAGCCATTCCCTGACAACGCTCCGTTCTGTCGGGACCATCTTCGGATTGGGAGAATATAACAGCACCTTTGACAAGACAAACCAGCTTTCCACTCGGACGGCGCATAGCCCGGCGTTCGGAACGCGCCGGAGAGCACGACTGTTTCGGGAGTCAAACGAATCGCATTTCGGTGATATTGTATGAAAATGCAATTCCAGGTTCGGGAGGCATATCGTGACATCAGAAAGATCACAACTGCTGGTGAACAGGGATCAAATCTGCAGACTCTATGGTGTTTGGTCGGAGATGCCGGAGGACAAGCCGCGCCGGGCGCTCGACCCGCTGGCGCTGGGCGCCCCCCTGCTTCCCAACCTCGCGCTGCTGAAGGCGCTTCCGGACGGCTTCCAGTACGACCTTGTGGGGGAAAGGGTAAGCGAGCTTTCCAATGCCTTCCACCGCGGAGCCACCGCGAGTGTGGAGAAGGAAACGGCTAGGCGTCCCGACCTGTTCCGGCAGATGCGCGCGGTCGCGAGGACCCGCCAGCCCGGAGCCCGGTTCGCCGCACTCGATAATCCATCGGGCTACAGGCCGCGCTATTTCAGCATGATCCTGCCGCTCTCGATCGATGGCGGGACGGCCCGCGACCTTCTGCTCGGGGTCTGGCCGCTGCCTGCATGCGCAGGGTCGGGGGAGGAAATGCCGGAAGACGATGTGGCGTCCGTCCCGCAATTCATCGACAGCCTTCGCTGCGAACGCAGGGCCTCGCCAAAGACCGTCATGTGCCGGATCGCGTTCGGGGAGGAATCTCTTGCCTCCCGCTAGGCAGATTCGGACGAAACTCGAAGAATTCGCCCGGGCCCAACCGAGGTTTCATTTCAACAACAGGCACTAAGTCTTTGGACTCGCGTAGAGTCCTTGCATCGGCACCGATCTTGCTGATTTGGAGGCATGGAAATGTCCCCGCTCCAGGTCGGCGCCGCCGAGTTCGGTCCCGTCGGTCTGAAAATCGACACCTCCGACATGGACAGCCTTCACCGGCTGCCCCTCGGTCTGCTCCCCCTGAAGACCCAGGCACTGAAGCGGCATTCCCTGATCAAGAATGCACAGCTGAACAGCGTGGTCGAGCTGTTCAACGACGGCGGATCCGGCAGCGGGCAGATCCGGCCGGACTCCCTCCCCGGCCACTTCAACTCGAGCGATCCCGAGCTGCTCAGCGACATCGCCATGCTGAAACGGCTCGCCGCGATCGGCAGTTATGACGTCTATACCCTGCGCGTCGCGCTTCGGGAGCTCGATATCGGCTTCGAGCATTACGACGCGCTGAAGCTTTCGCCGGAGAAGTATCGCGAACTCACCCAGTTCATGAAACAGTACACACGGCCGATCATCCGGCGCCTTTTCGCCAAAGAAGGCGGGCAGCTGGAAAGCTATGGCAACCTGGTCCAGTATCTGCGCGATCCGGACCGCGACACCGTCCTGCAGGAGTTGGAACGGCTGGCGGCCGATCTCGAAACGACGGTCGGGGCCATTCCGCGCTTTCTCGAGAATTACGGCGACACCTTCCTCGGCTTCTCCTATTTCCGCAGCTGCCTCACGGAATCCGAAAAGCGGATCCGGCTGTTCCGGCCCTGGACCCAGGAGTTCCTCCGCTCTCCGATCGCCCGCGACAACGCATCGCTGCAGATCCGCGTCGCCCAGGGCCTTCAGTCCCTGCAGGAGATTGTGGAGTCGGTGCGCCAGCGCTTCGCCTATTTCGACCAGAGCTCGACCGAGTTCTGGGAGAACCCGACGGCGGAATCCTTCCGCAGTCTCCGGTCCCAAATCACAGAGCAGCACGCGGCGACCGGCAGCGTGCTCTGCGGCCTCGTCGTGAAGTTCAACCTTTGGAGCGAGCGTTTCAGCACCGGCGGCGGCGGCCATCAGCGGCGGCTGGAATTCCTCGAATCGGAAATCCTTCCCGGCCTCACCACGCTCGCCGAAACGGAACGCCGGATCGCCATTCGCTTCCAGAACTGACGGAGACCGTTTCGCCGGCACTTCGTAAGAGCGGGGAGGCGCCGATTTTCTCCTTGCACCGTGCGCCGGGACGTCTTAAGTAGCCGTTCCCGCGCAGGGTATGCCGCAGTAGCTCAGTTGGTAGAGCACGTCATTCGTAATGATGGGGTCGGGGGTTCGAGTCCCTTCTGCGGCACCACTTCCCGAAAATCGTCTCAGTTCAAGCCGGTGTCATGAACCGGGAAGCAGCTTCTTCGGCGCCTCCGGGACCATAATTCCGTCGTCGTCCGCCGCCGGACCCGCCGAGCGGCCCGGCACCGGCATGATCATGGCGTATTCGCCCTGCTCACGAATACGGTTCCGGACTTCGGTCAGCCACTCCTTCGACTCTCCGACGCCGACCATGAGACGGACGAAAAGACCGGCCACCGTCTCCACCTCGACCATCGTCGGCTCCTGCCGGGAAAGCAGATCGGGATATTGCGTGCGCATGACTTCCCAACCGGCCAGCGCGGCATCATGGGACTTGTAGGAGGCAAGATGCAGCCCCCGGGCTCCGCCGCCCTCCGGCCAGGCGAGCCGGCTGGTCCTGAGTTCGAGGCGCTCGAAGCGCGCACTGTCCTGGGCCTCCCGGTTTTCCATATCCGCGTTGAGCTTGCTGACGGCGCGCAATGCGGCGTCAATATCGTCCCGCATCCGGTCCAACTCGGCGACGTCCACTCCGGCCGCCGGAGCAGCGGGGCGCCGGCCGGGAACATTGGCCTCGCCGAGATCGATCCGCTTCTCGATCGTGCGTGCCACGATACTGAGTTCGGTCTGCAACTGACCGAGCTGGGTCTCGACCTCGGTCAAGCGCCCGTCCCCGGTATCCTGGGACTTGATCGTTTCCGCCACCCGATCGTCGATATATTGCCGCCGGCGCGGCCCGCGCTCGGACTCGGCCCGGTCCAGCTCGTCACGGACCAGGGAGCGGACCTTCATCTCTTCCGTCCCGCTCCCGAAAAGGTCGCTGAGCCCACATCCGCCAAGCGGCAGCAGCAGCAGAAAAGCGAAGCAGATTTGGGGGAATTTCATAAAGAGCCTCGAAGGACCTACAATATCTTGTAGTATCGTAGCAGAGCCGTGGCGTCTTGAGAATCCCGCGTGTAATGCGGGACAGGATCGCACGCGGAGCGGCTTCGAGAGACGCGGGAGGTCCGACATGCCGAAATACACGCCCGGCCCGTGGCGCATGAACCAGAGCGGCGAGCTCTGGTCCTACGCACGAGGTGCGTCGCCGGCTCAGATCGGCACGATCAGCTGGAGCGGTGAAGCGACCGAACGCCAGGGAAATGCCCAGATCATCGCCGCCGCCGCGGACCTCAGCGAGTGCCTCGACGAGGTCATGCTGCTGGTCTCGCAGCCCGAGATTGCCGAAGCGATCCTCGGCTCGGACAGACTCAAGACGCGCGCCCGGATGATCCTCGACAATGCCCGTCAGGTCATCAAGGAAGCGACCGGACGGGAACTGCCCGAATGGCCGCTGCGCGATCCGTCAGATACGCGCCTGGAAGGCTGAGGCGGCCATGGACCTGCGGGAGCTCGTCAAGCGGATCTCCGACAGCGAGATCGGCGACTGGACTCCGATCCTGCGTCCGACCTATCGCCACCGCCTTGTCACAAGGAAGAACGCGAAGGGCGAGGAAACCGGACTCGCAGCCGATCAGCACAAGCTGCACCTCACCTACAAGAAGGATATCCGGATCACGCTCGGCTTCGGCATGGTGGAGATCGCCAATTATCACGTGCCGGCGCCGAACCCCTATGCGGGCGAGAATGCGCGCACGCACCTGCTCGACTGCTATTGGGAGGGCCGCCTCGCCTTCCGGGACATCGTGGTGAATGTGGGCCGCAACCGATGCTTACTGCCGCTTCCGCCGGAATGGAGCGAAGAGGGAATGGAAATACCGGTGACGCGCTACGGGCTGGTCAGGCTGATCCACGACATCGCCGGACCGCCGACCGATTTCGACCTCCATTTCACGGCCATCGGCATGCAGAGGATCAACAGGCGCTGGCCCTGATCAGAACATTTTCTGGAAGAACCCGCCCGCATTGTGCAGCAGGAAGATCGCGCCCAGCCCGCCGCCGAGAATCAGCACGAGCAGCAACGTGACCTTGATCGCCATCGCGTAGTCGCTCTTTGTATTCTTGCCTTTTTGGGAGCGTTTTGGCGCGGAAGCGGGATTCAGGACGGCTGCGGCACCCGGTGGCGTCGGCGCCGGCGCTTCGGCAGCCGCCGGGGCCGGCTTATCGCGGCCCACTTTCGACGTGGTGTCGAACACCACGATCTCCTTGCCCTGACCGGAGGCCGGATCATAGGTGTCCTTGACGACCTTCACGGCCTGGAACTGCTTTTCGCCGTGCAGGGACTTCGCAACCTCGATCGCGCCGTCGCGGTCCGGATAGGTCGAATCGACCGCCCAGCTGCCGCCCTTGAGGGTATGTACCTCGTAAAGTGTCTGAACCGCCATCGCTTGCGCGCCTTCAACTCAACCTATGCGCTTGCGCCCGGTCGTCCAAGCGCAAGGATTTATATATAAATTAGTATTTAGGAGGGGTTAACGGATTTTCCGTGAAATCCTGAGGAAAAGAAAAAGCCGCGCCGGTTGCCCGGGCACGGCTCTTTCGAATTTGTGCCTGACTGCGAGGCTATTCGCGATTGCCGAGGAGCTGCAGCAGGAACAGGAACATGTTGAGGAAATCGAGATAGAGCTGCAGGGCGCCCATGACCGACTTCTTGGTCGCGACCTCGTGGCCGTCGGACTCCATGTACATGTTCTTGATGTTCTGAGTGTCGTAGGCGGTCAGGCCCGCGAAGACCAGGACGCCGCCGACCGAGATCACGAAATGCAGCATGGTCGAGGCCATGAAGATGTTCACGACGCTGGCGATCAGGATCCCGATGAGGCCCATGAACAGGAACGTGCCCATGCCGCTGAGGCTTTTCTTCGTCGTGTAGCCGTAAAGACTGAGTCCCGCGAATGCCGCAGCGGTGATGAAGAACACGCGCACGATGCTTTCGCCGGTAAAGACGAAGAAGATGCTGGCCAGGCTGATACCCATCACACTGGCATAGATAAAGAAAGTCGTCCGCGCCGAGGAGGCCGACATCGACTGGACGCGGGCGGCGAGGAAGAACACCATGCCGAGCGGGGCAAGCATGATCACCCATTTCAGCGGCGAGGCGAAGATCAGCTGCGCGAAGGCCGGCGAACTCATCGCGAGGATTTTCGTCCCGAACGCGAAGAAGCCGGTCAGTGCGAGGCCGATCGTCATGTGGTTGTAGACGCCGAGCATATAGTTGCGCAGGCCGACGTCGATCTGTGCGGCCTCCGCCTCGGCGGCTGTCATGTGTTTGCGCTGCAAGTCCATGTCTCACTCCCAACGAGCCGAAGGTCAAAAAAATTCGTCTGAGCAGAAATAAGGAGAGGTGCCTGTGTTTTCAACTGAATCCGGTACGATTTTCGGCCGCCGGGCCCGGGTCTTGCAGTTGAAGCGATAATCGCCCAAATGATCTGAAAGAAATATGCTCGAACAAGAGGATTTTGGGCCGGATGGCTGATCATGGAGACCTGAAACCGCTCTTCGGCGACAGCCGCGACGCGGAGTACGAGCTGGACCTGCGCGGCCTCGACCTCCCGCATTCCGCCGCCTCGGTCGAGCGCATGCTCGAGCGCAGCCGGTTCCGCACCCCGCGCTCGGTCCGCGTGCTGATCGATGCGCCCGACGGCGAGGGGGGAAGCAGTCATTTTCAGCCTTTGGGCCGCATGCTCCTGGACGCCCGCAAGGACGGCGTGCTCACCGCGATGACCACGCTGCCGCCCGAGGACGAACTCGGCTTTCGCGTCGTCACGACCGGCAAACCGGAGAGCGATGACAACGACGCCCCCGGCGGAGATGTGGTAGAAGACGATCTTGTGGACTGAACGGTCCTGACCGGAGAAGCAACGGGACGAAAATGCGATGGGCAGCCTCGCGGACCGCACGGCGGAGTATTTCGAAACCCTGGCGCGCCTGACCCGCGACGCGAGCGTCACGGACCTCGCGGGACGGCCGATGACGATCGGTGCCGGGATCGAGGCCTTCCTTTCCCGGGGACGGGCCGCGCATGAGGCCGGAAACAAGCTCATCTTCATCGGCAACGGCGCCAGCGCTTCGATGGCCTCGCATTACGCGCTCGATTTCTCCAAGAACGGCGGCATCCGGTCCCTCGCCCTGAACGACGGCGCGATGCTGACGGCCTTGGTGAACGATATCGGCGGCGAGGCGGTCTTCGCCGAGCAGATCGGCTATTACGGCCGGGAGGGCGATGTGCTCGTCGCCATCAGCAGCAGCGGCTCCTCGGCGAACATTCTGCGCGCGGTGGAACGCGCACGGGACAAGGGGTGCGGTGTCATCACCTTCTCCGGTTTCGACAGCGAAAATCCGCTGCGTCTTTCCGGAGATCTCAATTTCCATGTCGCCGGGGACGAATACGGGTTTGTCGAAGTGGCGCACAGCGCCCTGATCCACGCCATCCTCGACCTGTCGCTCGGCTGGGGCACGGCGGACGACCGAAATCCGGGTGCCCTGAAGCGCCGCCGGATGGCGGCGGAGTGAGACTGGCACCTACCAGAGGCCCTCATCTTTCGAAAGCGGACGTGCGCGCCCATCTGGATGCGCTCGAGGCGACGGAGGGCGACCGGCGAAACGTGCTCTCGGTCAGACTCGCCTGGCGTCCGGCCTGGGCGATCCGCAGCCGGAAGGGCGCGTGGGCAGACTTCCTCGCGCTGTTCCGCCGCGTGCGCTGACCCGGCGCCCTCAGGTCCCGGACAGGTCCTTCTTCCGGCTCTTGGAGAATTTCAGTTCCTGCGCGGTCAGCAGGTCGCTCGGCCCGACCCAGGCCCAGGCGAGCAGGCAGGGATCGACGTTCCCGGTGGTGATCCGGTGCTCCTGCCCCGGCTTGTTGAGGATCAGCGAACCCGGCGCATAGACCGCCATCTCGTTCTCCGACCAGGCGCCGGCGACGGAGATGTAGCTTTCCTCGATATCCTTGTGGCTGTGCTGCGGATAGGTCGTGTTCGGCGCGAACAGCACGAAGCCGAGGATCAGCTTCTCCGACTTCACCGGCCCGCGCGGCCCGAGCACGTGGCAGAAGGCGTATTTCCGCGCCAGCGCCTGAGGCACCTTTTTGTAGCCGTATTCCCAGACGAGCTGGTCCGAGACCCGCTCCAGCGCCCGACTGAGGCCTGCGAGCGCGTTCCGCGCCCCGAGATCGAAGGCGCGCGGCAGATGCGCCGTCACCGGCTTCGCCTCCGGCGTTCCGATCGCGACCTCGGGATTGCCGTCGATGATCGCGGAGAGCGTGTCCCTCACCCGCCGCCGGTGCGCACGGATCGCCTTGCTCCCGCCGGCCGAACCGTAGCGGTAGAGCGTCTCGAATTCCTGCAGGAGATAGCTCCAGTTGGGGCAATCGCGGAGGGTCAGTGTTTCAGGCTGCCCAGAGGACGCATCTGTTCTCTCGCCGGTCTCGAACATGATCCTGCACACTCCGCCTGCAGATCGATGAGATTATCTCCACATCGAGGAGGAAAGCAGTTCACAGCAATGAGGATTACGTGGAAAACGCCACAACCTGTTGTGATTGCGGCGTTTTCAAAGAGAAGTTCGATCTACCCTATCGTCTGACGGCGCCTACCCCGCACTGGCCGCCGCGATCGCCGCAATGCGGTCCTTCTTGCGGAGCCGCTCGCTTGCCGACTTGAGCTGGCCGCAGGCGGCGAGGATGTCGCGGCCGCGCGGGGTGCGGACCGGGGAGGCGTAGCCCGCCTTCAGGACCACTTGGGCGAAGGCCTCGATGGTCTCGTCGTCGGAACATTCGTACTCGACGCCGGGCCAGGGATTGAACGGGATCAGGTTGATCTTGGCCGGAATGTCCTCGATCAGCTTCACCAGCGCGCGCGCGTCCTCGAGACTGTCGTTCACGCCCTTCAGCATCACGTATTCGAAGGTGATGCGGCGGGCGTTGTTGACGCCGGGATAGGACTTGCAGGCCGCGATCAGCTCCTTGATCGGGTATTTCTTGTTGATCGGCACCAGCTTGTTGCGCAGCTCGTCGTTGACCGCGTGCAGGGACACGGCGAGGTTCACGCCGATCTCCTCGCCGCAGCGCTCCATCTCGGGAACGATGCCGGAGGTCGAGAGCGTGATGCGGCGCTTGGAGAGACCGAGCCCCTCGCCATCCATGGCGATCATCATCGCGCGCTTCACATTGTCGAAATTGTAGAGCGGCTCGCCCATGCCCATCAGCACGATGTTGGTCAGGCGCCGGTCCTCCTGCGCCGTCGGGAAGCCGTTCAGCCGGTCGAGCGCGACCAGGATCTGCGCCACCATCTCGCCGGCGGTCAGGTTGCGCACCAGCCGCTGGGTGCCGGTATGGCAGAAGGAGCAGGTGAGCGTGCAGCCGACCTGGCTGGAGATGCAGAGCGTGCCCCGGTCGTCGTCCGGGATGAAGACCGCTTCCGCCTCGTTGCCGTCGTCGAACTTGAGCAGCCACTTGGCGGTGCCGTCGGTGCTCCACTGCTCGCGGGTGATTTCCGGGCGGCCGATCTTGTAATGCGCGGCCAGCTCGGCGCGCAGCGGCTTCGCCAGGGTCGTCATCTCGGCGAAGTCGGTGACGCCCTTGTGGTAGATCCAGTGCCAGATCTGCCCGGCGCGGAATTTCGGCAGGCCAAAGGTCTTCAGCTCTTCCGCGAGCTGATCGCGGTCGAGCCCGACCAGATCTTTAAGCGCGGGCTGAACCGTCGCGGATTGAACCGGCGCTTCTGGGGCTGAAACTGCTGCTGTCGACATGGGCGGTAAAATGAGTCGAAGAGGCGCCGAAGGCAAGCCGAATCGGCAGAGAGCAGCCATGCCGCCCCCGCGTGGCTCCAGACCACTGCGGCCGTGAGGCTACTTCTTGCAGGTCTTGTCGATGAGCTTCTTGGTCGCGGTGAAGCCGCTCAGCGAGTAGGTGTCCGACGTCTTGGTCCCGCGCGAGGATTGGCCGGTTACCACCATCTTGGCGCCCTTGATCATGGCGTTGACGATCGCGCTGTCGGTCTTCGCGTCCGGCGCCCAGGCACGGTCGTTGTCGGTGAAGAGCTGGAAGGTCTGCCCGCCGATCTCGACCTCGACCTCGCTGTCGGTCTTGTAGGTATAGCCGGTCACGATGCTGAACTCGCCGCGGCTGTCCGAATCCGGATGATGCGTCACCAGCGCGTAGATATGTCCGCGCTTGGAGTAATTGCCCTCGGCCTTGAGCGGCGTGCTCGCCATGTAGCAGACGGTCTTGCCGCCGCTCTGGTAGGTGTAGGCGATCCAGTCGCTGTTGCGACCGATGGTTTGCGGCTCCTGGGCCTGCGCGGCACCGGCGGTGCCGAGAGCGAGTACGATGCCGAGCAAGAACGAGCGGAAGTGCGTCATGGGTCCTGAGCCAGCCATTCCGGTTATCACGTCTGTTAGTTTGGATGCCATCTGAGCGGACATTATTCAATGCAAAGAATGTGGCGGGACTAAGAAGAATTTCGCCCGAAATTAATTCGGCGAGCGAATGATCCACCCACTCCGCGTACCCGTATCACCATCGTCATGTTAGAGCAAATCTGCACACCCATGCTGGAGCGCGATCTTGAGTCGCGTACGACGGAAACGGTAGAACCGGTTCGTATGATTGGCATAAGGGTCAGACACAGCTTGACCATGACGCATGAAGATTTGATCGAGGCCATCGCCGCGCGGCGCGACAGGGAGGCATTCCGCCTCCTCTTCGAGCATTTCGCGCCGCGGCTGAAATCCTACCTTATGCGGCTCGGTGCCGAGCCCACGGTGGCGGAGGATGTCGCGCAGGAGGCGATGGTCATGGTGTGGCGCAAGGCGGAGAGTTTCGACCGCCGGCAGGCCGGCGCGAGCACCTGGATCTTCACCATCGCCCGGAACAAGCGCATCGACCGCCTGCGCCGGGAGAAACGCCCGGAGCTGGATCCGAACGATCCGGCCCTGGTCCCGTCGGAGGAACCCGCTCCCGACCGGACGCTGCAGAATGCCCAAGCGGGCAAACGGGTCGCCGCAGCCATGCGCGCCCTGCCGCAGGAGCAGGCGGAGCTGGTACGGCGGGCCTTTTACGAAGACCTGTCCCACAGCCAGATCGCCGAGGAAAGCGGTCTGCCTCTGGGAACGGTCAAGTCGCGCATCCGCCTGGCGCTCGCCCGGCTGAGGCACGAGATGAAGGATTTCGAGTGACCATGGCTGAAGCAATCTCAGTAAGCAGCGAGCAGGCGGTCGAGGAACTGCTGCTCGGCTATGCCAGCGGCGCCCTGCCCGAGGCCGTCTCGGTGCTGGTCGCAACCCAGCTCGCCCTGCGTCCGGATCTGCGCCGGACCGTGGCGGAATTCGAGGATATCGGCGGCCTGCTGCTGGACGAGATCGAACCGGTACCGCTGACGGCGAGCGCCCTGGACGCGGCCCTGGCGGAAATCTCCGCGAATAACGACGCACCGGCGGAGGATGCGGCCGGCCTGATCGGATCGGATCTGGAAACCGAGGAGATCGTCCCGCAGCCGCTCCGCGGCTATCTCTGCGGCCCGCTCGGATCGCTCGGGTGGCGCAAGCGCGGCCCGGGCATCGAGGAATGCCGCATTCCGGTCAATGACGACCGTTTCGAGATGTCCCTGATCCGCCTGAAGCCGGGCCGTGCGGTGCCGGATCACGGCCATGAGGGCGCCGAGCTGACGCTGGTGCTCGACGGGGCCTTCAGCGATGCCAGCGGCCGCTATGGGCGCGGCGATCTCGCTGTGAACGGCGAGGACGATCAGCATGCGCCGACGGCGGACCCGGAGCTTGGTTGCATCTGCGTCGCGATTACCGGCGGGCCACTGAAATTCTCGAACCCGTTGGTCCGTTTCTTCGACCGTTTGACGCGAGGGTAAACCACGCCTTCAAGAGTAATCGAAGACAAGCAGCCTCATCATCTTGCGCTTGCTCATGAACTCCTCGGAGCGCATGCCTAGATCCAACGCGATGTGCGTTGCCCTTTCTTGGCTCAAATGCAGCTCTGTCTCTGTCCCAGATCGGGGTTGGATCGGCAAGGACCTTGCTCTATATACGGAGCCGCAACAACTCACCCATCGCTCTCGTGCGTTGATAGTGTTGTCCACACCAGTCTGCGTCCCGGGGGGGCAAGCACCAGAATGTCCAGTTCAGTGAAATTCGCGATCATCGGATGTGGCCGGATTTCGAGCCGCCATATCGATGCCTTGGGCAAGACCCCGAACGCATCGCTTGTCGCCCTCTGCGACATGAATGCGGAACGGCTTGCCGAGCGCGAAGCCCCTGAGAGCGTTGAACGGTACACCAACTATCACACGATGCTGCAGAGCCGGCCGGATATTGATGTGGTCTCGGTCCTGACCCCGAGCGGGATGCATGTCGAGCATGCGCTGGATGTGGTGCAGACCTACAAGCGCAATGTAGCAATCGAGAAGCCGCTGGCGATGACGCCGGCGCAGGGCAAAAAACTCGGCGACGAGGCAGCGCGGAACGGCGTGCAGGTCTTCCCAATCTATCAGAACCGGTTCAACAGGGCCGTCCAATTCGCGAAGGACCAACTGTCCGGGGACGGTGAACTCGGTCCGGTCCGCGTCGGCACCGTGCGTCTGCGCTGGTGCCGTCCGCAGCGCTATTACGATCTCAGCCCGTGGCGCGGCACGTTCTCCATGGATGGCGGCGCCCTGACGAACCAGGGCATCCACTATGTCGACCTGCTTCGTTATCTCTGCGGCGACATCAAGCGTGTGAACTCCAAAATGGCCACGCTCGGTGCGGACATCGAGGTGGAGGATACCGTCGTCGCGACGATCGAATTCGAGAGCGGTGCTCTCGGCACCCTTGAGGTCCTGACCTCCGCGCGCCCGGACGATTTCGAGGCCTCCGTCTCCTGCGTGGCGGAAAAAGGGCTGATCCAGATCGGTGGCGTCGCGACGAATACCCTTGAGATCTTCTCTCCGGACAATTCCGTCTGCGCAGAGCACAGCGAGGAGTTTCCGACCGTCTATGGTTTCGGCCATGACGTCGTGATGGCCGGCATTGCCGATGCGGTCCTCGGCAAAGGCGCTCCGCCGACCAGCCTCGAAGACGGCTTGAAGACAATCTCGCTGCTGCATGCCATTTATAGATCTGACGAAGTCGGTGACTGGGTTGACCTGGCAGACAACCCGACCTCGGAGCGACTTGGCCGGCCGGATGACAGCCTGGCAAACCTTTACCGCACTCCGCCGGAAAAGAACTGAGGAACAGCAAAATGATCGCGGCGATTATTCTTGGTCGCAAAGGCAGCGTCGGCTTCCCCGACAAGAACGTCACCAAGGTGCTGGGCCGCCCGCTGTCCTGGTATCCGATGAAAGCGGCGATGAATTGTCCGGAGGTCGATGAGGTTTATCTCTCGACAGACGATCCCCGGCTGACGGAAATCGCCTACGGTCTGGGCGTCCAGACGATCGAAAGGCCGGCACATCTCGCGACTTCCGAAGCACTCGCTGAAGATGCCTACCTGCATGCCTATCAGGAAATCGAGGCGAGGACCGGCAAGGAGGTCGAACTTCTCATCCTGCTGTTTTGCAATGCCGCCACGGTTTCTCCGGAACAGATGAGCGAGGGCATCGCCGCACTGCGCAAGGATCCGACGCTGGATTCTGCGATCACCGTCTCCCGCTACAACATGTGGAGTCCGCTGCGCGCGCGCCGCATCGCCGAGGACGGCAGGGTCTATCCCTTCGTCCCCTTCGAGGCGATCGGCGATCCGGAACAGATGAACTGCGACCGCGACAGCCAAGGAGATGTCTGGTTCGCTGACGTGGCTCTCGTCGTCGCCCGGCCCCGCAACCTGCTCGACCTGGAACATGGCGTGCTCCCACAGCGGTGGATGGGCAACCGGATTCATCCGATCCACAACGAGGCAGGCTTCGATCTCGACTATGAGTGGCAGATCGGCCAGGTCGAATGGTGGCTGAAGAAACACGGCTGGACCGCCGCCGACTGAACGGAAGTACTGGCTCTCCCTGATGTCCCAACAGACCGTCCTCGTCACTACGAGCAGCTTCGGCACGGAGAATTGCCCGCCGCTCGACCGGCTCCGCGACAGCGGCCTTAAGATCAGGCTCAACCCGTTCGGGCGGCGCCTCAGCGCCGCGGAGATCATCGGGCTCGGCGATCCCACGATTGTCGGGGTCATTGCCGGTGTCGAGGAATGGAGCGCGGCGACATTCGATGCCTTTCCCTCGCTCCGCGCGCTGTCCCGGTGCGGAACGGGGATGGACAGCGTCGATCTAGATGCAGCGGCCGCGAGAAATATCGGGATATCCAACACGCCGGATGCACCGACGCAGGCGGTTGCCGAGCTGACACTTGCCCTCATGCTTGGCCTGCTTCGCCAGGTGCCGGCGCTCGATTCCGCGGTAAAAAATGGGGAATGGCCACGGCTCAGCGGCGCCCTCCTTTCTGGCAAAGTGGTCGGCCTCGTCGGCTATGGCCGCATCGGACGGGCGGTCGCCAGGCTGGTCCAGGCATTCGGCGCCTCCGTGATCGTGACGGACCCGCGCCCGGTGGCCGGAGACGACACCGTGCGGGCGGTCACGCTCCTTGAACTCGCCGCGAGCGCCGATATCGTCAGCCTGCATGCCGATGCAGGAGCGGGAAAGCCCGTGATCGATGTCGAGTTTCTCTCCCGCATGCGGAAAAGCGCCTATCTGGTCAACACCGCGCGCGGCGCGCTGGTCGACGAGGCGGCGC
This sequence comes from Nisaea sediminum, assembly GCF_014904705.1. Classification (NCBI taxonomy): domain Bacteria; kingdom Pseudomonadati; phylum Pseudomonadota; class Alphaproteobacteria; order Rhodospirillales; family Thalassobaculaceae; genus Nisaea; species Nisaea sediminum. The sequence continues at coordinate 62,918 of NZ_JACZCQ010000007.1, read as the reverse complement.
TGCTCGAGGCCCTGCAGCAGAAGAGTATCCGGGGGGCAGCGCTCGACGTCTTCTGCGACGAGCCCTATCGCGGCCCCCTCGCAGAACTGGACTCGGTGGTTCTGACTCCGCACGTTGCGTCCTCAGCGGCCGAGACGCGCGGGCGCATGGAATGCGAGGCGGCGGAGAACCTTGCCAATGCGCTGACCGCCGTTCAGATTGTCGCACCATGAGCAAGATCAAGAGCGTCGTTCTCGGTGGCAGCGGCTTTCTCGGCAGCCACGTCGCCGAGCATCTCTGCCTGAACGACCACGCCGTCACGGTTTTTGACCGCCGGGCGCCCGAGACCGCCCTTCCGGGTTTGGAGACCGTAATCGGAGACATTACCGATCTGAGTGCGCTCTGCGATGCCGTGAGCGACGCCGATTATGTCTTCAATTTTGCGGCCATCGCCGACATCGGAGACGCCCTGGCGCGACCGGTCGACGCCGCGTCAGTCAATATTATGGGCACCGTCAATGCCCTGGAAGCCAGCCGGCGCGCTGGCATCAAGCGTTTCGTCCAGGCATCGAGCGTCTATGTGTTCTCGGAAAGCGGCGGTATCTACCGGGCGACCAAGCTCGCGTCGGAGAAACTCGTCGAGACCTATCAGGAACATTACGGACTCGATTTTTCGATCCTGCGGTACGGATCGCTCTACGGCCGTCGCGCCGACAAGAACAATTCTATCCGCCGCATGGTGCGGCAGGCATTGCAGGAACAACAGATTGTCTATCGCGGCTCGGAGAACGCGGTCCGCGAATATATCCATGTTTCGGATGCCGCGCGGCTGACGATCGAGATCCTGTCCGATGCGTACCGCAATCAGCACGTCGTCATGGCGGGGCACGAACGGATGCCGATCCGCGACGTGATGACCATGATCAAGGAAATGCTCGCGCCGTCATTGGATGTCGAGCTCAAGTTCGAGACCGTCGAAGGCCACTACGTTGTGACGCCTTTCAACTTCAGTCCGAAGGTCGGACGCAAGCTGACTTCGCATCACTATGTCGATATCGGCCAAGGCATCCTCGACTGCCTCAACGAAGCCTATGGCGAGCTGCATGGCGGAACCGAAGCAGAGCTCAGCGTTCAACCGCACGACGATGACTGATAACGCGCAATTGGAAATCGCGTCAGAGGATCTAGACGCCGTCATCTTCGATTTCGACGGAGTACTGGTTGAGTCGACCTCGATCAAGACGGATGCTTTCGCAAAGCTATTCGAATCCTACGGAAGCGAGATCGTGTCCCGCGTCGTCCGGCACCATCTCGAGAATTCCGGAGTCTCGCGCTACGAGAAGATCGCGCACTACCACGCCATGCTTATCGGCAGTCCGATCACGTCGGATGAAGTGAACGCCGAAGCGGATCGGTTCGGAGCCATCGTGGAGGATCTCGTCGTTGGTGCGCCGGAAGTCGCCGGAGCGACCTCGCTGCTGAGTTCTCTTCGAAACCAGGCAAAACCGGCATTTGTTGCTTCGGCTACGCCCCATGCGGAGCTTGTCCGTATCCTCGAACGACGGGGAATGTCCGACCATTTCAAAGACGTTTATGGCAGCCCGACGACAAAACTGAACGCTGCCGGGGAAATCATTTCCCGCTACGACTTCTCCCCAGAAAGAGTCTTGTTTATCGGTGACGCACGGGCTGACTTTGAAGCGGCAACAGGTGCTGGCTGCCGCTTCGTCGGACGCCTGATCAACGGAGAGGGATCACCATTCCCTGCGGAAACGGTGACGGTGGCGTCGCTGGAAGGACTTGTTCTTGTCTGATTACAGGACGCACCGTTTCCCCGACCTTGAAGCGCTTTCTAGCACACTCGCGACCTCTATCGCCGAAGCATCCCGTCAAACCGGGAAGCCCGGCCTTCTCTCGCTTCCAGGCGGCCGGTCGCCGCTGCGCCTCATTCGAATCCTTGCGAGAACAGGAGCTGCAAGTCTGTTCGGAGCGATTTCGACTGTCGATGAACGCTGGTCACCGGAAGATTTCGCACAGACAAATGCGAGGATGCTCAGGTCGGAATTCGGCCCTTCAATTAGAAGCAGACTGATCGCGCTGGATCAGACGCCCGACCTGAGCACGGCGGTCGCACGGTTCGAAACCTCGATATCTCCGTGGCTCAATGACTTTTCGGTTGCCGTTCTCGCAATCGGCGATGACGGACACATAGCATCGCTGTTTCCCGGAGGACCGGAACTTTCCGCTCGCAATATTGTCTGCGCGTCTACCTCACCGATAGCACCATTCCAGCGTTGCACCTTGACCCTTAGCTCCCTTGCGAGAGCAAAGAATATCCATGTCATTATTGTCGGTGGACAGAAACAAGATCTCCTGTATCAGGTCGCTTTGCGTCAAGATTCTCACCCTCTGAAACAGTTAGTCAACTTATCGGACCGAAATATAAATCTCTGGATATCCGAATCATCAGAATATTGAACCTGAGAAATCTTCATTTAATTGTGAAAATCAAATAAAAACCCCGAATTATATTCGTTGAAAAATTGGCCTTCATTGCTTCCACGATAATTCTTGCTGTACAACAACCAAAATGCCCACACACAGAGAATCCCGCGTTGTCAGGGTTTCCTTAGATCATTTTTCCTCAAAATCAGTCTTTCTGTTGCGAATTCTCGCGCCGTGCCTTTTTGCAGGCTCAGAGAGGCTTGCGAGAGCGACACGTAGGTGATAGTTCGACTCTGCCGGTTGGCGGCTCGAATCGTGCGGAATCAGCCTCTTTGAGTAGGGATCAATAGCGTTATGCAGGCAGTCATACTGTGCGGCGGACTGGGCACCCGGATGCGTGAGGAAACAGAATTCCGTCCGAAACCTATGGTGTCGATCGGTGAGCACCCGGTCCTCTGGCACATCATGAAGCATTACAGCGTACACGGCATCAAGGACTTCATTTTGGTCCTTGGGTACAAAGGCGACGTAATCAAACATTATTTTCTGGATTACGAACTCCAGAACTGTGATGTGACGCTCGAACTGGGAAAAGGCGGCATCATCACCAAGCACGATCAGCATGACGAGTCGGATTGGTTAATTACCCTTGCAAATACCGGAGCGACGACCCTGAAGGGCGGCCGGATCAAGAGGATTGAGAAATACATCGAAGGCGATTGCTTCGTTGCAACATACGGAGATGGTCTATCGAATGTCGACGTCACAAAGCTGATCGCTTTCCACAAGGCGCACGGAAAGATCGCCACCGTGACCGGCGTTAATCCTGCTGCGCGCTTCGGAGAATTGAAGATCGACGGCGACCGCGTTCTTCGTTTTGCCGAGAAGCCGGACAAGCCCCGGGACTATATCAATGGTGGCTTTTTCGTCTTCGACAGGCGGATATTCGACTATCTGACAGCAGACGAGGATTGCGATCTGGAGATGGGCGCGTTTGAAGAACTTGCGCGCATCGGCGAAATGATGATCTACCGCCACGACGATTTTTGGGGATGCATGGATACGCAAAGGGACGTGGACTGGCTGCGTTCCCTGTGGGCATCCGACAATGTTCCTTGGAAGACGTGGTAATCCTTCTCTCTCGTTTTCCGACGAAGGCTCTGATTCATGTCCCACTGCCGCAGCTGCAACGCGCCGCTCAAGACCCCTTTCTGCGACCTCGGGGCGACTCCGCTCGCAAACGCGCTTTTGGCACCGGATAAACTAAAATTCGGGGAAGTCCACTATCCCCTGTTTGCATGGGTGTGCGACGATTGCCGCCTCGTCCAGCTTGAGTCCTTCGTGTCGCGGACCGACATATTCTCGGACTACCCGTATTTCTCGTCGTTCTCCGCGAGCTGGCTCGAGCACGCCCGGAAGCTGGTTGCAGACCTCACCGAACGCTTCGGAATCCACACCGGCTCAATGGTCTATGAAGTAGCCAGCAACGACGGTTATCTCCTCAAGAATTTTGTCGCGCAGGACATCCCATGCCTGGGGATCGACCCGGCGGCGAATATCGTCAAGGCAGCGAATGCGGCCGGCATCCCGACTGTATGTGCGTTTTTCGGAAACGATTGCGCCGAAGAGGTCAAGGCCAAGCACGGCGCCGCAGACCTGATAATTGCGAATAACGTGCTAGCCCACGTACCCAACCTCGTTGACTTCGTTTCCGGGATGAAAACGCTCCTTGGACCGGATGGTGTTATCAGCTTCGAGTTCCCTCACCTCCGCCGTCTGATAGAGGATGTCCAATTCGACACGATCTACCATGAGCATTTCAGCTATTTCTCGCTGCTCGCTGCCGAGCGACTGATGAAGGCGCGTGGCCTGCGTGCTTTCGATGTTGCGAAGGTTACGACCCATGGCGGCTCTCTCAGACTGTTCGTCTGCCATGGTGAGAGCGACAGGGAAGAAAGCAATGCACTGAAGGATCTGCGCTCCGAAGAAGCGGAATTCGGGATGGCCGACGGCAGAGCATATGGCGCGTTCCAGGAGAGGGTCTACAGAGTGAAACGGGATTTTATCCGCTTCCTTGTCGATGCCGCCGACGCGGGCAAGCGCGTTGCCGGCTACGGCGCGGCAGCCAAGGGGAACACTTTCCTGAACTGCTGTGGCGTACGGCCGGATTTGATGGCTTTCGTCGCCGACAAGAGTCCTCACAAGCAGGGCCTGCTGCTCCCTGGATCCCTGATTGAGGTCTCCGATCCGCAACGGATCTTCGACGAGAAGCCCGACTATGTCGTTATCCTCCCCTGGAACCTGAAAGATGAGATCGCCGGTCAGCTTTCCGAGATCCGTTCGTGGGGCGGCCGGTTCGTCGTCGCAGTGCCGCGATTGGAGATTATTACGTGAGCGTGACCTTCGAAGCGACGAATATCCCCGGCGCGTGGATCGTCGACACAACGGCCTTTGTCGACGAGAGAGGGGCTTTCTCGCGGACCTTCAGTCACGCCGAATTTGCCGAACAGGGCCTTGAGACATGTTGGCGCCAGATCAGCAGCTCCAGCAATCGCAACAGGGGTACCCTACGCGGGCCGCATTTCCAGAGGGGCACTTTTTCGGAAACCAAGCTGGTACGGTGCGAACGCGGTCGAATATTCGACGTCGTCGTAGACCTGCGGACGACGTCTCCGGCATTCGGAGCACATTTTGCGATCGAGCTTTCTGTCGACAACAGGCTGTCTGTCTATGCCCCGAGGGGCTGCGCCCACGGCTTCATGACACTCGAAGACGACAGCACAATCAACTATCACATATCCGCTGATTTCAACCCGGATGCATCCAGCGGTGTCCTCTGGTGCGACGAGGAGATCGGCATCGAATGGCCCTTTCCTCCGATCATGATTTCCGAGAAGGACCGAAACCTGCCTCGCTTCGCAGAGCTTCGCAAACTGGGCGCCGCGGATATGCTTCCCGCCTTTTGACCCGCCCCATCCAAAGGCGGCGCACCCGCTCGCGGTTCGCCTCCCGGCCCTCCCGGAACAAGAACACGCGAACCCACCGGTATCCGAACCAGACCCCAGGTCTCGAAGATAACGTCAATCAGGTGCCCATTGGCTCTATCGGCAAGAGCTGACGCCGCTGAGGCCGCTCGGTCAAAATCGTGTCCGGCGCAAACCGCATGATGTCCAGACGCACGATTCGTTCTCCGCAAGCGATCATAGAGCTGTCGCGTTCTCGAGCTCTGCTTTCCGAATTCCTGCCTCCAATAGCTTGGAAACGCGAAAATTCAGATACTCTTTTTTTACGCCATAGAAGGGTTCGCAAAGCTTCTTGAGGATATAGTCTTTCGATTTGTGAGACATATTGCCGACAAAACGCCCGATTGCCTCACTCTGCTCCGGATCTGCGTAGAAAATTAATGTTTCGCTATTCCCGAGTCGGAAATTCGTCAATTTTCGGCTCTCAGGAGATTCAAGCCAACCGGTGAAATCATACTGAAATTGCCCGGTCCTGTCTGAATTCTCGAATTTCTCCATATTCAGCAGGTCCTCCGGTGCAATGCATCGGTTCATCAGGAAGCGCTTGCCCTCTGAAAGCATCTCATTGACTTCGTCGATATTGACGGTTTCCTTGAGAAGGCTTTTTCCCGCCGCGATATAATAGTCAATCAAATCTTCATTGATTGCCAAGGCCAAGCCGGAATAGAAGGTGTTCAGTTTTTTGAAACCATTTTCCGAGAGATCTTTGAATTCCTTGTCGGACGTATAGAAATTACACAGGTCTTCGTACGAATCGAAGAGCTCACTTTCGGCATCTCGATCGAATCTGTCAAAAAGCTCCGTGATCTTCTCGTTCGCCAAAGCTGCCACGCCATCCGCACGATGCTGGGCGCATTTGAAGAACAAATCGACCGGGTTGACGTCATGTTCCTGGAAGATTTTGAAAATGACATCATGCCGTTTGAGCGTCCAACTCATCTGGATCAGCCAGTTCATCTTCCTGACTTTCAGATTCTCGGCCTCCGAGAATGTTGAATTGCCGATGACGATTTCTTCTGCCTCCAGATAGCGTTCGCCGGCATATTCGCCGTAGGCGCCCTCAAGGAGACGCCAAGCAGTCCTCATTTCAAACTTTTCCCGGGACTGGGGCGTGTTGAGTTCGGCACCGTGCAGCAGCTGGCACTGGTTGGTGCTGATGCAGTCGATCCCGATATCGAAGAAGAAGCGGAGTCCATCGAGATATGAGGTCAGGTCCTCGCCGGGCAGCATGACAATGACCTCGGAGTAGGATTCGATCCCGGCCTTCTTGCATTCGTCGACGACATAGCGCCACTGGAAATCGGGCACGCTGTCACGCTTGATGGTTTCCAGTACAGTGGTGTTCATGGATTGCGATGATTGTCGCAGCAGCGTAATGCCTTTCAGTTCCTCGGCAACCTTGATCGCGCTTTCTGAACGGACCTGCCCCCAGTTCACGAACACTGACATGGGCCAGCCGACCGTCTCTTTGAGTCTCCTGATCTCTCGCGCAACCTCGAGATCGCGATTCTTGAACAGTCCGAAATTGGCGTCGTTGATCATCAGAAGTTCGCGCGTGGCTTTCGCGGCACAACGTTCGAGGTCTTTCTTAACGCGTTCCGTACTGAACTGGACCACTTTCGATCCGTTGCCCCATACGCAGAATGTACAATGGAACGGACAGCCCCTGTTGGTTTCGATCATCGCTCCCAACCCCTCCTCAAGGAAGGGATCGGCGAGTCCCGCCTGAAATGGCGATGGCAGCCAGTCCAGGGTTTTCTCGGAGATGCGCGCCGGAACCTCGACAGCGCCGTTTGTCGCGGGGTCAAGGTACCAAACTCCATGAACGTCGTCGCAATCCTGCAGACGAGGGAAACCGGCAAGATGGGCCGCAATCAGACTGGCGAAAGGCTGCTCGCCACCGATCACATTGTCCGGAACATAGAAGTCCACGTCTTCTGTCTGGAGGAACTGCTGCATGTAACCCCGGGTAAGAGTCACATTGGGGCCGCCCATTACAGTGACGACCTGCGAATTCCGTGACCGGGCATGACGTAAAATGCCGGCGCCTACGTGACGGTTCCAAATATAGTTGGATACACCAACAAAATCAGGCGCCCGCCTGTCAATGGCGTCGATTATTCTTTCGGGATATTTGAAGCTGTGAACTTCGACAGAACTTCCGAACTTCGATTCCAGATAGGCTTGAATATTCAAGACGCTCAGCGGGATAAACCATGAGCTCTTCGTCTGGATATATGTGTGGATGGGATCAGCCAGATAAATGAGTACTGGTTTCCGGTCACTTCGCATGCGCTGGTTCCTTCAGCCCCTGGTCGGATGCCTGACAGTAAATAGAAGGACACAGAAAACCAGTCTATTTTCCGAAGTTCACACACAAATTAAGAGGAAAATAGAATTTCCGAGCCCAATATCTCACCATGACTGTACTACCGTACAGTGTATTGGGCCGGTGTGGAAGTTTGATCGCGCTGTTATGATCCGAGTCAAGGGCACGACCAGCCTCCACCCGAGGCCGAAGCTGACCGAACAGGCGCCGTGTCAGATCTGTTCCGGGCGGCTCGCCTGTTTCAAGGATGCAAAAAACCTGCGACCGTGGACGTCCGGGGCGCGACCTCTAATTTCCCCATTGGATACGATGAGTTAGACTCGGCGTCGCTCGGTCAGTGAGAACGCATCTGCGAGACCTTCGGAACCAGTGATCTGAACTGTTTCATAAGATCTTCAATACTCGGGCTTTTTACCATGCTTTCGAAATACTGAAAGCGCGCTCTCTTGTCATTGATGTGGTGCGTGTCGAAGCGGTCGATACGCAGAGCGCCAAATCCAATGTGGTATTTGAGCACAAAGTCGATAACCCGGTCGGTCTCCGAGCCCAGGCCGATTTCAGGCAGGAAGCGGCCGATGGATTGCGCGGTTCTTTCGCTTCCGGAAAGCAGGATTTCCCAATAGACCTTTGAGTAAATGTCGTGGATACCCTCCTGTCCGGTTTGCGGCAGGCTGTCGTCGAAGAAATCTTTGACGATGCCAAGCTTGTCTATGACGTTGACTTTCCCCTGCAGCAGAATGAGGAAGTGAAAAAGGTGCTCGCAGTGAGCGTGTGCCGGAAAATTCAGCTCGGTGATGAATCTGAGGGTCCGGCTCAGGATGCTCTTTCTGTGGGCGGCCCAGAAAAAAGAGCTGCCGCCGATTGCGTGGAATGAAATGCGATCAGTCCAGTGTTCCTGAGTAACGGGGATCTGCCGGTAGCGGCGTGCCGCGGCCCCTTGGACCCGGATGGAGTTCATCGCGCACGTGGCAAAGGAACTGTCGCGATCGAGAAAAGCAAAGGCCATACGTACAGCTTCAAGATCCATCAGGTCGTCGGACGGACATAGAACTATCCGCTCTGATTCCAGCGCCAGAACGCCCTTGTAAATTCTCTCGAAGAAGTTCCCGGCCCGGGATTCGAGATCCTGACTCACAAGGGGAATGTGGACGACGACGACATTCGTGTAGAGCTCGGAGCTATCGTCAAAAGGCTCGTTGCGGCCGTCTGTCACGACGATCTGTCCTTCGAATCCCTGCGACCGCAGCGACCGTATCTGCTTCAGGAGCGTCTCTCTCGGATGAGAATTGACGATCAATACCGAATAGTCACCGGCAGTGATTTCGCGGTCGGCAGTCATTTCAGATATTCCACTCGCATTCGTAAATCAGGTTGATCGCTCAAATCAGTTCGAGTGGGATATCTAGATCATCAGACCGCTTCCTTCATGCGCCGCTCACGCAACTGGATGCGCTTCAGTTCGGCGTCCTTCATCGAGGAATCTTCCTGCTGGCCCGTCGAGACGACGACATTGTAGTTCGCGTTGAGGTAATCGCGCGACGTTCTCCGGATCTCGTCGAGTTCAGCTGTACCGAAGGCATCGGGCTGGTATTTCCACGCGGGCAGATCGGGGCTCAGTTCGATGGTGTAGAGGGAGATCTCATCGAAATGTGCGCCGGCAAAATCAAGTGAAGCCATGCGCTCTTCGACTGTCTCGGTCGGCCAGCCGATAATAAGGTCCGTGCGCAGCACGACGCGTGGATTCGCAGCACGCAGCTTCTTCATGAAGGGGCCGACGCGATCGGAGTGCTCGCGCCGGTTCATCATCTTCATGATCCGCGCGGAAACGGACTGGATCGGCACCTGGATATCGGTAACGCGCCTGTTCGAGAACAGCTCCAGCAACTCGTCGTAGTAGCGGAAGATGCCCTGCGGCTGGAACTGGGCGACATGAACCTCATAGGATTCATCGTACTCGAGAACGGCGCGCAGCATTTCGGGATAGGACGAGCCGACGTCCATGCCGTAGAGCGCGGTTTCCATGCCCATCAGGTTCACCACCCTGACGTCTTCCTTCACGCATTGCTCGATCTGTTTCATGATGTCGTCGAGCGGCCGGCTGCGGCGATTGCCGAGGCCGGGCTTGTGTGTGCAGAAAGAACAGTTGAAGGCGCAGCCCTCTGCGATGTTGATGAAGCGCTTCGAAAGATTGTAGTCGCGGTAGTCTTCCTTCCTCCTGAAGATCGATTGCGCGGGAATGTCTTCCAGAGGAATAGCAAACTCCGGAAACAGCTCCTCGATGCCACCAAACGATAGCGGTCTGGTACCCTTCGTTCCGACTGCCGGCCCGTTATACAGCTCGGCAACGTTCCTGGGATGCGCGTCGACAACGCATCCCAGCACAATCATCCGATCCTTGAAGTCGTCCTTGTATTTATTGATCCGGTCGTAGGACGCCTGCTCAAGCAGGGACCAGCCATTGCAGGTCATGCAGATCAGCCGATCAGCCTCAGCCTCTTCATCGACAATCGTTGCACCGTTCGCTTCAAGCCATCGCTGGACCCGTGCCAGGTTGAGCTTCTGAGTCGTGCACATGTCGTCTTCGGTGATGTAGATCTTCAATGGTCTCTCCGGCAGTGCTAGGCAAGACACACTCAAGTTTTGCGCGCAACGCCATAGAAGTAATTGGCGTTCAATATCCCCTCATCCAGGTAGGTCCTGTCGATCAGGGTCAACAGAGATGCGATTCTGTTAAGTTTTTCCTGGTCGCCGCGCATGCCCCCAAGAACCCTGTAGATAAAGGAAACACTAGGTTTCGTCATCAACAATTCGAGTTTCCCCGCCACTCTCTGGGTAATCTCGTTACCATCCCAAGACAGATCGTTCGGCGATTGCCCCCCAGCTTCATGAGGATCGCGTTCAAGGACATATTCTTCCTGGGTTCCAGCGACCAGTTCCATGAGCTTCGCGCTGTCGAGGTCTCTCAGAATAGTTTCGTCATACCACAAACCGGCCTCAGCGAGTATGAGCCGGATAGCGGCAACGAACGCGGCGTCTGCGGGCGTCCAGCTCTTGTGAGACGGTTCGTGCCAGATCAGCATCCCGCCCGACACGAGCGCCGCGTCGATGATGGAGATAACTTCATCGAGGTCGGGGATATGATGCAGGAACCCGGAACAGAGGACCGCATCGAACTGACCGAGATCTCTGACGAGAGTATAGGATCCCTCGGCATATTCCACACTGCCGAAGCCGTCCTTGTAGGGGTTTTGCTCCAGTATCTGGCGGGCAGTCTCTATACATTTAGCGGAAATATCGACTCCGACAACATGGTATCCGAGCCGGGCGAGCTCAAGGGAGAAGTACCCTGCCCCACAGCCAAGATCGAGCACGCGGGCGCCCTGCGCAACATGCTCTTCCAGGACCTTCACATAGTTCCGGAACATCTCGCCGAGAAAAAGGTCCGTATAGTGCGGGTGTCGCCAGAAGCTCTTGTAGAAATATTCGTTTGGCTGGACGCGCCGCAGGTCAGCGATGAACCCGTGTTCCGTTCGATCCATGATTCTCTGATCGAAGGCTTTCGCTTCATCATCAAAATCGACCATGCTTCCTCTCTGCGGATAAAATTCTATTGTGGTTTGTCAGGACTACTGCCAGCGAAGGGTGCCGTCGAGAGCGCCCTTCGCGACCAGATCCTTGATGTAGTTCAGACGAATCAGGTTGCCCGAGCGGAAATCCGGATCCTTGAAGCCGATTCGATTGAGATTGCCCACCAGATCGCCAACCATGTCCTGCAGCATCATACGGGGCTGGTGTGCGGGAGCCAGTTTCCGGAACAGGCCAAAATCGACGCGATAGGATCGCGTATCCGGCGACGCGTTTTCATTGATGGCCACCGCGACGTCACCAAGGTTACGGGCCACAGCTGCCGCCAGATCCCGGATCTGATAGTTCGCCGTATCCGCTCCGGTGTTCATCGCCAGGAAAGCTCCGCCTTGCGCGCTAGAGCGTTGCAATGCCCATTCCATGGCGCGCGCCATGTCCTTGACGTGAATTAGAGGGCGCCAGGGTCTACCGTCCGAAAGCACGTCGATCTTCCTGTGGCTCAACGCAGTGGCGACAAAATCGTTCAGCACGAGATCCAGACGCAGGTGCGGGCTGAAACCGCACGCCGTCGCAAAACGCAGGCAGGTGATGACGAAACTGTCGTCCGCCATGGAAGCCAGGGCCTTTTCCGCCGCGATCTTGGAGCGCGCATAAGCCGTTTGCGGCGCGAGCGAGGACTCCTCCGTCTTCGCTTCCTCACCACCGGCTCCATAGACGGAACAACTCGAGGCGAAGACGAAATGTTTCACGCCTGCCGCTTTGGCGGCTTCGGCCGCGCGCACCGCGCTGCCCGCATTGATCTCGTCAGTCAGGGCTTCGAATGCGTTGCCGATCGGATCATTGGAGAGCGCGGACAGGTAGATCGCGGCATCGACACCAGAGAACAATTCCGCCGTCAGATCGCGAACGTCTCCAAAGATCTGGTGATCAAGCCTGGCCCCAAAATCGTGCTCAGGATCGACCACACACTCCTTGAACAATCCCGTATCGAACCCAACGATCTCCATATCAGGATGCCTGGAGCCGAGCTCATCGACGACAACGGGCCCGATGTATCCCAAGTTCCCAAGCACCAGCACTTTCATCGCGATATTTTCTTTCCGCCTGCTGCGATCTGCGAATGCACCTGTTATCACGAACGCATGCGGCTTTTCCAGCCGGATAAGCCATTTACCAGATGCCGGACGAACGCCTATCAGATGATGGAGTCAGGCTTCCGGGATAAGGATCGGGACGGCCGCGAGAGCATGCAGTGGCGCAGTCACCAGATGCGGCCAGCGGTTCCTGCCGGCTGCCTGCTCCACTTGGCTTGAGGTTTACGAAAGTTCCCCGCGCCAGGTAATATTGTAGATATTACCTTCTGTAGGTTTAAAACGATTGATCGTCGGTGTGATCTCAGAGTCCGTATAAGAGACTCTGTATCCGCACTCCTCAAGATAAGTTCCGCAATTGTGCAGGTAGTTTGCTTTCGAGTCGAGCTTGAAGACAGAACGATCTTTTGAGATGTCGAAATACTCTTTGGTGAGAGAGCTGAAACCCAACCCTTCGATCGCGACGACACCTTTTACATTGTTGCTTGCGCACATACGATAGAAGGAAAGCAACTCTGATTCCGAAAGATAGGTGACGGTTCGGCAATGCCCCAGAACGATACGCTTGTATTTCTCGGAAGCCTCTTTGAGGATTTTTTCGAAATCGCCATAGGCATATTCCAGATTGGGAGCCGAAAAAACCCTGTCATTCCATTGTTTCACGTCGAGTGAACGATCATACCCGATGACATGAATCTCCGGATACCGTGATGCGATCTGGTGGTCCATCCAGCCATAGAGGGCGCCATAATTGATGAAGCAGTCGGCGTTCTCGACCTGCCTGATTTCCATTTCTACGTTGTAGATGAAAAGATGCTGCAGCCACACTGACGGATTCTGAGTCTTTGTGTGCTTTGAGGAAATATCTCTCTGATACTCCAGCCACGCGCCTCTCTCGATACCCTTATCCTGATAAATGTCGCCACCGGTCTTCTCGACCAAGGCCGACTTGGCTGAGCGGAACCAATGACCGTTCCTGACGGCACTCCACTCGCGGGCCAAGGCATTCGCCCCGTCCACATCGCCCCGGATTGTGGCAAGCGTTGATTTGATCAGGTAAAAGACCAGCGCAAAATCGATGTCGTCATGCAAGGGATAACGTTCGATCATTCGATCGCAGATCAGCTCCGCGTCTGCATAACGATGGTCGATGATCGAGCATTTGATCATGAGGTAGCTGACAAGTAGCTCCCATTCTTTTTCCTTGACCCTAAGAAGCCGAGAACGACTGGAATCGATTTTTCCCTGGGCGATAAGGCACATCGAGAGCGCGATCTCTTTCAATGGAGATCCCGGAAATTCGCGCACCCTATCAATAAAGCTCAAGGATTTCTGGAGATTGTAGAAAATTACGGAAACTATGTTGCCGTAGTTTTTTTTGGCCGCGGCTTCAGACAAAAATTCGTATATATTGACACTAGATTTGTTCGAATTATCCATTTGACCTTTTTTCCTCTATTTCCGAACGACTTGATGCGGGTGTCGAAGCCTGTTTGGTCGCAACAGCCAATTATCTGACCATCAACCTGTATTTCCAGGATTGCCTAGCCATTCCGCAACACTCATCTCCGATTCCGCTATAAAAATCAACGTGGCGGTGGCTTTTCGAGCGATTGGAGATGACGGCTGGTGAAACGGCCCCGAACGATCTGCGGACCTATTCCAGCCGCCTCTTGAGCAACCTGATCTGCCTGATTCGATTTGCATGTCGGTACATGGCCGGGTCCTCGTCCAAGCAATACGGGCGGCATAGCGTAGCTGGCCGCCCGTATTGCTTGGCAGGGTGTTGGGAGCGTAGCTCAAACAGGCTTGTTATTGTGCGTGTCCAGCCTGAAAAAAGCGATAGCTTGTTGAGCAACCTCCTCGTGAACTGCCGCAACAGCAAATCCTCGACCTCTCCAGTCTGCGCGTCCCGTACTCCAGACCGGATGTAGCTGGAGGAATGTCAGTCCTTGCCGATGGCGGCAACCCGGGCTTCGTCAAAGTAATCTGAATACCTCGCAAGAACGTCACCCTCGCCGAGAAAGACACGCACGAAGCTTGTCCAACGGTCAGTGTCATAGAATTGTTCGATCGCGCTTTCCCGGTTTCGCACAAGCGCCAACATGACCTTCAGAAGATCGTCGCGGCAGCCAATATGCGTACTCGGAAGATAACGGGCCGTGACGGTGACGTTGCTGTGCAGGTTATCGAGTGAGAAAACGGGTTTCCTGAGCGCAACAGCTTCCATCACGACACTCGTCCCCATGTTCAGAACACAGTCCGCCCACTCCATAACTCTCGTCGCTGCCGTACCCTCGGCGACCTCGAATATCTCGCTGTTCTTGCCGAATTGAAACTTCTCCCTGGGAAAAGGGAATTCGACATCTCCAAAGAGGGGATCCCAATAAGCGCTGCGGTCCCCTTTCCGAATGTGACCCACGATCGCTATCGACACATTGGGGAACCGCAGCATCAGTTTTAACGCCGCGAACAATTCGCTCCAGAAAACGGGATAGAATCGGTTTCGCATAAAAATCGCAAGCCGGAGGTTACCTTCCCTGCCGCCGATCACTGCGGGCGGAGCGATGTCTCGAAGCACATCGATCCACTCCAGACTGAAGCGCGGCGACCCTAACACCACCCGCTTTCCCGGCCAGAATGATCTCTCCAAGCGCTCATCAATAGGTCCGCCAGGCGATATCACCGCCCGGAAGTTCTCAACGCCGGCATAGCCCCGCTTCAGCGGCCCCTGATCGAATACGTCGAACCTCTGAAGGAAATTTATAAAAGTCTCCGCATAGGCGGGCGCGCAGATCATCGGGACGCCACGCTCACGGGAGATCTGCTCCAGCCTCTCGGTGAACGCATTCCATTCCCGCTCATGGACAAAAACCGCCCCTTCGACTGGGTTGAAAAGTTCCTCGAAGACGCTCTTAGAGAAGATCTGAAAAATTTCGTCTATGGTGAGATTGGGGTTCAGGCCAGCCTCGTCAGCTGCCAAATGGACGACCTCGACACCAGCCTGTGTTTCCAGAAAGCTAAGCCGGAAATCATCGGTGGGAATATTCGCAGTATAGGTGACAAGCGCCGCTCTTCGGCCCGATTTGCCGAGAGCGTATGCCAGCGGAGTAAAATGATCGAGGTCGACCAAGTGCCGCACAAATAGGAATATCATGGCTGCTCCGAAAGGCTGGTCCGCGGGGGGTTAGCCCGAGACCACCGTCGCCAGTGCGTCGACAAACTCCGACATCTGCTGCTTCGTGCCGATGCCGACCCTCATCCAGCCCTTCATGCGGCCGCTCTCGAACGGCCGCCGGACGAGGATGGATTTCTCCTGGAGCCTGGCGATGACCGTCTTGACCGACTCGTTGTCGTCGAACTTCACCACGATGAAGTTCCCGGTGCCGCCGGCTGTCCTGTAGCCGAGCTGGGCAAGCGCGTCTCGTGTGTAGCGGATGTTCGCCCGGATGGTTTCGACATAATCGTCGATCAGTTCCGGGGATTCGAGCGCCGCGCGAATGAAGCAGGCAGAAGCACTCGTCACCTCGTGCATTGGCCGGACACGGCGCAGGATGTCGGTGACTTCCCTGCACGCCACGGTGTATCCGACGCGAAGCCCCGCCGCACCGAGATCCTTGGAACAGGAACGGGTAACGATCAGGTTCTCGTACTCATCGACATAGGGCACGAGCGTGTACCCGTTGAAGGCGCTGTATGCCTCGTCCACGATGGCGAGTGCGCCGATCTCGCGCGCCTGCGCAACGACCCGCAGGACATCCTCGATCGCCATGCTAGTGCCCGCGAACCCGCCCGGAAACTCGATCACGACGGCCCGTGTCCCGGGAGTCAGCGCATCGAGGACCCGCTCGGGATCGAGCTCGAGATCGTCCTCGATCGGGACCTCGACGGTTTCAGCCTCGAAAAGCTCGCCGTAAACCTTGTACATCGCATAGCAGGGATCGGGAACGACCACGCGGTCGCCTTTGGAAATGTAGGCTTCATAGACAGACCGGATCGCGATGTCCGAACCGCTGGCCAGTCCGATCCGATCCTCGTCGACGCCGACATAGTTCGCGATCGCCTGGAAAAGCTCGGCCGTCTGCGGATAGGCCAGGACCATTTCCTGGGTGAGCAGCTCCTGAAAGCGCGACCACACCTTTTCGGGGAAGGGCACAGCGCGTTCGTTCCGGTCGAGCCGGACCATGCCGTGACGGTCGCTCTTCTCATGCGGGAAGCGCACCAGGGATGCGACTGAGGGTTTCGGAGCGATCTTCACTCTATGGTCTCCCAACTTAACCGGTGTCCGGCCAGGTTCCGGCCCGAGCACAATAGCTTCACCCGGAGACGGCAAAATTCACGACAATTTGTTTCCGCAGGGTTGAGCCGGAGGCGGCGCGCACCTCGGCCTCAGACCGCAGCGTAATGCTGGTACTTCTCTTCCTTCAGGATACCCTCGACGTCCCGGACGAGTTCGAGATCCCGCATCGGCTTGTAATAGTCCCCGAGTTCAACGTCCTGGTGGAAGTCTTCCGGGTTTCTCATCGCCATCTCGACGGCATCGATCATCAGCCGGGCCTGGTGATAGATCATGTTCGTGCGGACGGCGGGATAGGTTTCGCCCTTCTTGATCTCCATGACCTTCTGGACAACGACCGGCCCTGCATCGATCCGCTGATTCAGTAGATGCACTGTCGCACCGACCGGGCGCTGCTTAAGAATGGCCCATTCGACGCAGGAACATCCGCGGAATTCCTGGATGTACCCGGAGTGACAATTGAGGGCCCCGAGCCGCACGTGATCCCAGATCGGAATCTTGATGATCTTGGTCGCGCCCGAGACGAGCAGGTCCGGAGACAGGCCCTTGATAACATCAAGGGTAACCTCGGAATTCAATTCCGGAACGAAGTAGGCGGGGATTTTCTCGATACCCTCGATCTTCGAGAGCACCTTGCGCCGGTACCGTCCCTCCGTTCGTTCCGCGACGAGCCGCTCGCGTTCCGGATCGCTCTCCGAGCCGCAAAACACTATAAAATCGGGAACGAGGTTCCGGTCGAGGCTCTCCGCAATGTATTCGAGACTCAGTTCACCCGAGAATTCCGCCAGAATTCCGTACCGCATCAGTTCACCTGCAATCGAAAGGGTCCATCAGGAGATCGCGAGAGACGATATACGTGACCTCAATGCAGGTCCGCGTACATATCGCCGGATTTTCTTTCCGCCTTTTTCCAATCGTCCTCACCATTCAGGACTAGGTCATAGCTGCTGACGTCCTTGGGATTGACGTCGGACCGACGATACGTCGCGACGAACTCGTCCCTCAAAGCCTCGAACTTGGCGTTGCCCTTGTCGGTCAGTTTCTCGGCTTCCTTGATCTCCGGCCAACGCTCCTTCGGGAACTTGACGTAGAAGCTGAAGACCCGGCAGAGCCCCTGAATCTCCTCGGTCGAGAGCCACGGCATATTAATGATGCTGCCTCGCGTCGTGCCGAGGGAACAGACCACACCGTCTTCGACATACCCCTTCTGCACCGCGATATTGCGCAACGTGGTGCCATGATAGGGCGTGAAGATGAACGCGCCGGAAGCTTCAATGTCGGAGGGCAGCTGGCGATTGAACTCGACTGTGTCGAAAACCAGGTCGCGCGTCTCGTCCGGCATACCGATAATCGAGTTCGCAACCGTGGTGAAGCTCCGTCCCGCCGCACTCTCGAACGCCGTCAGCATCCGCTCGTTGCTCACCGGTCGCTTCAGCATATTGGCGCGATAATCGGGGTTCCCGTGCTCGACGCCGATATTGATACGCAGACAGTTCATTTTCTCGAGTTCATCAGAGCGCCAATCGTTCATCGTCTCGGCGCGGGTATTCATCCAGAACGGAACCTTGAAGTCCTGGTACATCTCCGAAAATTCGGCGAATTCGCGATCGCCCAGGGCGAGGAAGGTATCAACCACGAAATAGATGAATTCGGGGTTTTGCGTCTTGCGCATGTATTCGAGCTCGGCGTGGACACGTTCGACCGACTTCTTGCGATAGAAGACCGAGCCGCTTTCTTCCTTATAGATGTCGTTGTTCGCCGGGGAATTGCAGAAGGTGCACTTGTAGGGACACCCACGCTGGGTCTCGACCCCGATGGTCTTGTAGACACGGCCCTGCATCGGACGGAACAGGCTCTGCTCCTCGAAGATGGTCCAGTCCGGGAACGGCAGGTCGTCTAGCTTGATGCCGAGTCCAACCCGGTTCTTGTGAACCGTCCCATCCTCCTTGACCCAGAGATTCTGAATCCGGGTCGTGTCCTCGCCGTCAGCGAGCGCTCGGCAAAGCTCGCTCAGGGCGACCTCACCCTCGCCGCGGCAGATGTAGTCCACCTTCGGGTGGGAAATAACGATTTCCGGCGCATAGGTCGGGAACACCCCTCCGACAACGGTCGGGACGCGTGTCCGCAGGCCGCGCATCATCTCGTCGGCGAGATACCATGTGTTCTCGACGACGGAGAAAGCGAGCAGATCCGGCTCGAACTCCTCGACCATCTTGTTGAAGTCGTCGAGCATGTTGGTTGTCTTCGGCCGGATACCGCGCTCTTCCCAGCTGAACGGGCGCACCATCGAGAGGTAGACCTTCTCGTTGTTCGCGTCGCCGGTCAGCTGATTCAGATAGAACGTGCTGTCGAACAGCTCGACCTGCATGCCTTCCTGCTTCAGCATCGCCGACAGATAGCCGATGCCCTGAGGAGCGAGCGACGACATCTGGATATTCGGATAAACAAAGAGAACTTTGAAATCTGAATATTTTTTCCGTCTTATTGCGTTCGCCATTACATTCCCTACTGCTTGCTGCCCGGAAACGCCGAAGCGTCGGAACCCGGACCCCTGTCTACTTCAATTGCCGTTACGACAGGTAACTGCTTTTCGCATACTGAAGGGCTTTCCGAACATGCGCTTCGTTCGGCGCCTCGAGGCGCCTCATCTCGATCGTAACATAGCGCTTGTACCCTGCGCCTCGAAGCGCTTTACCGACAGCCGCATGATCGATCTCGCCGTTGTAAACCGGTCCGAGCCCCGGGTTCGAGATATGAAAATGGCGCGCCCTGGCCCCGAAACCGGAGATCGTGCCGAGCGGATCCGCCTCACTCTCGAACACGGCCTTGGTGTCGATGAGCAGACCGAATCTCTTATGGTCCACGGCTGCGGCGAGATCCCATCCCTCTGCGACGGAGGAAATGAAGTCCGTTTCCGAAGGTGCGAGCGGTTCGATACACAGATCGACCTCACCGGCCTTTTCAAGTTCCTCGGCGACATACCTGAAGCTCTCGACTGCCCATGACCAGGCTTCGTCCAGGCCCAGCGAACCGCGAGCACGGTTTCTGGGTGAACCGAGAACCATTGCGCCGGCCTCGAGATCAACGGCGAGATTACCGAGCGCGATCAGGTAGTCCGCATACTCCCGGCTGGAGGCTTTGTCCCGGAACAGAGCAAGATCCGGGCGGGTGAAAAGCAAGGCGTGGAACCCGGAAACATCAAGGCCTGCCCGGGAAACCCGGTTCATGAACTCTTTTCGTTCCTTAGGGCTTGACTTGATCGGCTCCTGCCAGATCGAGTTGGGCGCCAGTTCGATCGCATCGCCTCCTGCTTCGGAGACAACGTCTAGCATCCGGTCAAATTCTTCTCTATTCCAAGCGATATTTGAGATCGAGACGCGCATTGGTACTCCCAGATCCAAAAAGACGAGCTATCTAGCACGCGCGTAAATCCAAATACAATCTCAGGTACTGTACGATCCGCCGCTTTCCGCCTTGGAAACCGCGTCCCGCTTGCGCTTCTTGCGCACCCAGAGCGGTGGCCCGAAACCGGGCACCTTGCCCGGCTGCGGCTCGGTCGGCCCGCCCGGCATGACCGGACGGCGGGCGAAATTGCCGAGCGAGGTCTGGCGGTCGTACATCACCAGCGCGGCGGCGAGACCGACATTGAGCGAGAACTTGGTCGGGATCTTCACGATGTGATCGCAGCGCGCGATCATCTCTTCCGTCAAACCACCGCGCTCGGAACCGAGCACATAGGCCGCGTTCTTCGGATGCTGGAAGCTCGGCAGAACCACCGCATCGTCGGTGATCTCGATACCGACCAGGGCGCAGCCCCGCGGCAGCAGCATCTCCTCGACCGTGTCGAAATGATAGAAGGGCAGGGAGTCCGCCGTTCCCGACGTGTCCACCTGGTTCAGCTCCTGCAGCGAGATCGCCGCCTGCACGCTGAACGCAAAGCTGGCGCCGAAGGCATGCGCCGTCCTGTAGATCGCACCGGCGTTCCGGGATTTGCTGATCCCCTCGACGCCCACTCCGAAATATCCTCGCATCGCGACGGTGTTGCACAAACCCCTGCTCCAAGGCAAGTTGCCATGACTGCACGGAGACCGGCCGCAGAGCCGGACAAAACCATGACATATCAGGAGACGCCCCATGAGCCCCGACAGCCTCGCCGCTGACGATCGCATCGTGCGCACGCACATTTCGGACGTCGATGCCGCCCCCCTGCTGATCGAGGTCACGCGCGGCGACATGGTCGAGTCCGTGCATCGCGGCATCGTCTCCGTGGTCGACGCGAGCGGCAAGGACGTGCTCCGCCTCGGCGACGTCGAGCGCCCGACCTATCCGCGCTCAGCGATCAAGCCGCTGCAGACCCTGCCGGTGATCGAGAGCGGGGCGGCCGACGCCTTCAATCTCTCCGAAGCCGAGATCGCGCTCTGCTGCGCCTCCCATGCGGGCGAACCGATCCACACGGATAAAGTCGTCCCCTGGCTCGCCCGGCTCGGACTCTCGGTCGACGATCTCGAATGCGGCCCGCAATTGCCCTACAGCGAGAAGGCCGCCCATGCCCTGATCAGGGCAGGCACGGAGCCGACCCGGGCGCATAACAACTGTTCCGGCAAGCATTCCGGCATGCTGACCACGGCGGTACATCTGGGCGAGCCGACCAAAGGCTATACGGCGGCGGACCATCCGGTGCAGACCCGGCTGATCGAGCTGATCGGCGAGATGGGCGGGATGGATCTCTCCCGCACGGCGCGCGGTGTCGACGGCTGCGGCATCCCGGTCTTCGGGGCGCCGCTGCGCGGCATCGCCTATGCCATGGCCCGTTTCGCAGCGCCGGACGGCCTCTCCCCCGAGCGCGCCGCCGCCTGCCGCCGCGTCGCCAAGGCCTGCGCGGCCAATCCGCTGATGCTCTCCGGCACCGGACAGTTCAATTCCGTGGTGCTGGCGGAGACCGGCGAGAGCTGCATCCTGAAGGGCGGAGCGGAGGGCTACTACACCGCCGCCATTCCGGAAAAAGGCCTCGGTGTCGCGATCAAGATCGACGACGGCGCGGGCCGGGCGTCCCATGCGGCCGTGCTCGCCGTTCTGGTCCGGCTCGGCGTGATCGACGAGGCCCAGAAAGCCCGCATCGAAGCGGCCTGTTCGCAGGAGGTCCGCAACTGGGCCGGCACGCTGGTGGGCTTCATCCGACCGACGCCCGCCTTCTGATCGATCGCGCGCATCGCGATGTGGGATCGGCCACTGGAAGATCGGGCCCTCTGCCGCACATTACCTTAATGAATTTTAAGGAAATCTGCGGTCAATCTGCGCACGGAGAGGCGTAGGGTCAGCAAATGACAAGCGACAACGGTACCGGTCTCACAGGAGCATCCGAAGGGCACAGCGTCGGCCTCGAAGGGCAGTACAGCCACGACCACGGGCTCTCCGAGGCCCGTTCGATCGATCTGCAGCGCGCGAGCGAGGGCGGGCTCGCCGTCCGCTCCTCCGACGTGCTCGGTTTCACCTGGACGACCACGATCAATTACTCGTTCGACGGCTCGTCTCTCGGCTACAGCAGTTTCGACAGTACCTATCAGGCCCGTTTCGAGAGCGCGATGGCGACCTGGAGCAATGTCGCCAACATCACCTTCAGCGAAACCAGCGCCGCCAACGCGGACTGGGTGATCGCCTGGGAACCGAACTCCGACGGCTCCGGCGGCGTGCTCGGGACCGCCTACTACATCGATGTCGGACAGGACGGCCGGATGGTCTCCGGCACGGACTCCGTCGTCATCTTCATGGACCAGGCGGACACCGAGTACTTCCTCTCGACCGCGATCCACGAAGCCGGGCACGGGCTGGGCCTCGATCACATCAATCATACCCCCTCGATCATGTCGACCTTCCTCGACACCTCGCTCTCGACCGTCACGAGCTACGACATCGAGGTCATCCAGTCGCTCTACGGCGCCGCCGGATCTGGCACGACCACGACCGGAACCGTTGGCTCCGAAAGCGCCGACAGCCTGTTCGGCAGCTCGGCGGACGACATCCTGAGCGGCGCGGGCGGCAGCGACACGATCTCGGG
Organism: Nisaea sediminum; assembly: GCF_014904705.1. Classification (NCBI taxonomy): domain Bacteria; kingdom Pseudomonadati; phylum Pseudomonadota; class Alphaproteobacteria; order Rhodospirillales; family Thalassobaculaceae; genus Nisaea; species Nisaea sediminum. The sequence continues at coordinate 40,114 of NZ_JACZCQ010000007.1, read as the reverse complement.
CGGCAGCGGCAACGACCTGATCTACGGCAACAAGGAAACCGACCTGCTCTTCGGTGGCAGCGGCAACGACACCATCTTCGGCGGCCAGAACAACGGCCCGACCAGCGGCAGCCCGCTCGCCCAACGGGAAGGCTCGGACACGATTTCCGGCGGCGACGGCAACGACATCCTCTACGGCAATCACGGCAGCGACATCATCAACGGCGATGCCGGCGCCGACACGATCTTCGGCGGCCAGGACGCGGACACGATCTCCGGCGGCGCCGGATACGACGACCTTTACGGCAATCTCGGTGCAGACAAGTTCAGCTATGCCAACAGCAACGAAGGCTGGGACTATATCCACGGCTATCAGGCCGAGGACGCGATACAGCTCGCCAGCGGCGTCACCACGACGAGCGTCACAGTCGACAGCTTCGGCGATACGGTGATCCGGCTGAGCAGCGGCACGCGGATCGACCTGATCGGCTATTCCGATTCGAGCAGCGTGACTTTCGAGGTCGTCTGACCCGAGAGCAGGCCGTTTCCGTCATTTTTCCTTTGCCGGGCGCGGCGCCGCGCGTTAGGAGATGCCGCGCGCGAATTTCCGAAAAGATTGATCTGTCATGCATCGCTATCGCAGCCATACCTGTAACGATCTCCGCCAAGACCATGTCGGCGAAACCGTCCGCCTTTCCGGCTGGATCCACCGCCGTCGCGATCACGGCCAGCTGGTCTTCATCGACCTGCGCGACCATTACGGCCTGACGCAGTGCGTGGTCGATATCGAGGACGAGACCTTCAAGACCGTCGAGAAGCTCCGCGTCGAGAGCGTGGTGACGATCACCGGACGGGTCGTGAAGCGGACCGACGAGACGGTCAACGAGAAGCTGCCGACCGGCCATATCGAGCTCCGTATCGACGAGATCGAGGTCCAGTCCACCGCCGAAGTGCTGCCGCTGCAGGTCAACGCGGACGAGGATGCCGGCGAGGAGACCCGCCTGCGCTACCGCTTCCTGGACCTGCGCCGCGAGCGCATCCACAACAACATCATGCTGCGTAGCAAGGTCGTCTCCTCGATCCGCCGCCGCATGGTCGAGCAGGGATTCTTCGAGTTCCAGACGCCGATCCTGACCGCCTCCTCGCCGGAAGGCGCGCGCGACTTCCTGGTGCCGGCCCGCCAGCATCCGGGCAAGTTCTACGCCCTGCCGCAGGCGCCGCAGCAGTTCAAACAGCTGATCATGGTCTCCGGCTTCGACCGCTACTTCCAGATCGCGCCCTGCTTCCGCGACGAGGACAGCCGGGCAGACCGCTCGCCGGGCGAATTCTACCAGCTCGATGTCGAGATGAGCTTCGTCGAGCAGGAAGACGTCTTCCAGGCGATCGAGCCGGTCATGGCGGGGGTGTTCGAGGAATTCTCCGACTGGAAGGTGCCGGGCCCGTTCCCGCGCATCCCCTACAAGGAGTCGATGCTCAAATACGGTAACGACAAGCCGGACCTGCGCATTCCGATAGAGATCTCCGACGTCACCGAGATCTTCCGCGACAGCGATTTCGCCGTCTTCGCCAAGGTCATCGCCGGCGGCGGTGTGGTCCGCGCGGTGCCGGGTCCGAAATGCGGCAGCCGGGCGATCTGCGACCGGATGAACAGCTGGGCGCAGGGCGAAGGCGCGCCGGGCATGGGCTACATCATCTTCGGCGAGGGCGAGGCCCGCGGCCCGATCGCGAACCGCCTGACGCCGGAGAAGATCGCCGCCCTCAAGGAACAGACCGGCATGGGAGACGGCGACGCCATCTTCTTCTCCGCCGGCAAGGAAAGCGAAGCCGCCAAGCTCGCAGGCACGGCCCGCGTGAAGCTCGGCAACGATCTCGACATCGTCGAGAAGGACACCTTCCGGCTCTGCTGGATCGTCGACTACCCGATGTACGAGCTGGACGAGGCAACCGGGAAGATCGACTTCTCGCACAACCCGTTCTCCATGCCGCAGGGCGGCCTCGCGGCGCTGGAAAACGAGAACCCGCTCGATATCCTCGCCTACCAGTACGACATCGTCTGCAACGGTCTTGAGCTCAGCTCGGGCGCGATCCGGAACCATCTGCCGGAGGTCATGTACAAGGCCTTCGCGATCGCCGGCTATTCGGCCGAGGTGCTGGAAGACAAGTTCCGCGGCATGTTGAACGCCTTCAAGTACGGTGCCCCGCCGCACGGCGGCATCGCGCCGGGCATCGACCGGATCGTTATGCTGCTGGCAAAGGAGCCGAACATCCGCGAGGTCATCCTCTTCCCGCTGAACCAGCGGGCCGAGGACCTGATGATGGGCGCGCCGAGCGAGGCGACGCCGGAGCATCTGAAGGAACTGAACATCCGCCTCGCGCTGCCGCCGAAACCGGCCGCCGGATAAGGACCGATGCTGGGTGCCGCCGAAGCCTTCCGACAGGCGCAGGCGGCGCTCGCAGACGGGCGTGCTGAGGATGCGGCCGAGCTGTTCCGGCGTGTCGCGCGCACCGCAAAGGACGATGCGGCCGCGCTGATCCATCTCGGCCAGATCGAAGCCCGTAGCGGCCGCCCGGACGGGGCGCAGAAAGCTTGGCAACGCGCACTGTTGCGTCAACCCGCCAACCCGACAGCGCTCGCCCTCTTTGCCGATCTCGAGGGTGCCCCCGGCCCGTCCCTCAAGGCGGCGCGGCAGTACGAGCGGCTACGCACTATCCTGCCCTATCACCCAGGAACGGCCGAACTGCTCGGCTGGATCTATGCCGAGACGAAGCAACCGGGCAAAAGCCTCCGGCGCTATGGCGAGGCAGCCCGTCTCGATGGCCTGAACCCGGCGGCCCACGCGCGCCACGCGGCGGCGCTGCACGGTGCCGGCCGGCTCTCCGAGTCCGTTCGTGCCTTCCGTCGCGAGGCGCTGCTGCGGCCGGAAGCCGCGGATGCATGGTTCAATCTCTCCGTACTCGAGCCGGCGCTTGGTGACCGCGAGGAAGGTCTTGCCCATCTCGCCCGCAGCCTCGCGGTCCGCCCGCTGAACGGGCCCGCGCTAGCCCGCCAGGCGCAGCTCCGCCGACGCCTCGGCAAACCGGGTGCGGAGACCAGCACGCGGAAATCGCAGCTCGTCGATCCGAAAGCGGCGCGCGGGCTCGTCGGCTCCGCGCGAACCGGTGATGCGGCCGCGGCCGCCCGCTGGTGGTGCGTCAGCCGCCGGGATCTCGAACCGGCGATGCTCTACATGCGGGCGCTGCTCGGCGCGGGTCGGCCGGAGCGGGCGCTGGAGGTGCTGGGCGAAATCAATGCCGACGCGACGCCGCCCGACGAACTGCTCCTGCTCGCAGCCGAGGCACATCGACGCTGTGGTTCAGACGGCGCCGCGCTGCCGAAAACGCAGTATCAGGAATGGCTAGGAAAACGCGCCGCGCTCGAAGAGACGCGCGCGCCGGTGACCGCAGCCGCCAGCGACACCCCGCTCTTTTCCGTGCTGCTGCCAGTCTACAATCCAGAACCCGGTCATCTGCGCGATGCCATCGCCTCCGTTCTGGAGCAGAGCTTCGATGACTGGGAGCTCTGCCTTGCCGACGACGCCTCGACGGATGCGGACGTCATCCGGGTCCTGAAGGAGGCTGCCGCGCAGGAGCCCCGCGTGAAACTGGTCTTGCGACCGGAGAACGGACATATCTCGGCCGCGTCGAATTCGGCGCTCGAAATCGCGCGCGGAACCTTTATCGGCCTCCTGGACCATGACGATTGTCTGGCGCCGGATGCGTTGGCTGAAATGGCACGGGCGCTGGCGGCGCATCCCGAGCTCGATCTCATCTATTCGGACGAGGACAAGATCGACGATCAGGGCACCCGCTTCTCGCCCCATTTCAAGCCGGCCTGGGACCCGGACCTGTCCCTCGTCTCCAATTACATCTGCCATCTCAGTGTGATCCGCCGGTCATTGGCGGAAGAGGTCGGCGGCTTCCGCCTCGGCCTCGAAGGCAGCCAGGACCACGATCTCGTGCAGCGCGTGGCGGAACGGAGCGCACCGGAGCGGATCGGGCATGTCCCGCGCATCCTCTATCACTGGCGGGCGACGGCGAATTCCACCGCCGCCTCGGTCGAAACCAAGCCCTACGCGCTGGCCGCCACCGGCCGGGTCATCCGCGATGCGCTGGAACGGCGCGGTTCGGACGCGCGCGCCGAGCTCAGAGGCGGCCGCTGGCGCCTCGTCCGTCCCCTGCCCGCCGATGCGCGCGTTTCCGTCGTCATCCCGACGAAGAACCGGCTCGGCCTGCTGCGTACCTGCATCGACGGGCTGCTCGACCAGACCGACTATCCGGATCTGGAGATCCGCATCGTCGACAATGGCAGCGACGACGGCGCCACCCTGCGCTATCTCGACGGGCTGGAACGCCGGGCCAACGTCACCGTGCTGAAGGATGCGGGTGCGTTCAACTTCTCCCGCCTCAGCAATCTCGGCGCGGCCGGAGCGACGGGCGCCTATATCTGTTTTCTCAACAACGACATCGAGCCTGCCAACCCGGACTGGCTGAGGGAAATGGTCGCGGAGTCGGCACGCCCGGAGATCGGCCTTGTCGGTGCCAAGCTGCTCTATCCCGACCGGAGCGTTCAACATGCGGGGATCGCTCTCGCAGGCGCCCATGTCGCACGGCATACCAACCTGAAGATCGCGGAGAATGACGGCGGCTACTGGGGCCGTGCCACGCAGGCACAGAACCTCTCCGCGGTCACCGGCGCCTGCATGGTCATGCGCCGTGAGATCTTTGAGAAGATTGGCGGATTTGACGAGGCACTGGCGGTCGATTTCGGCGATATCGACCTCTGCCTGCGCGTCCGCCGGGCCGGATACCGGGTGCTCTGGACTCCGCATGCGGTGCTGGTGCACCACGAGTCCGCCTCGAGGGGAACCGTGATCACGCCGGAGAAGGCCGCGCTCTACGACAAGGAACGCGCCTTCATGGTCGAGCGCTGGGGCGCCCTGCTGGAAGACGATCCGGCCTACAACCCCAATCTTTCCATCACACCGGAACGGCCAGCCTTTGCGCTTCCGGAAGAACCGCGCGCGATCAAGACCGGCGTGCGCCTCGGGACTATCTGAGGGTGGTCGTGAAGCTTTGTTCGAACTGCCTTTGGCCGGGGCCGTCCGGCCGCGTGACGCTAACCGTCCCGACATAGGTTCCCGGCGCCCAGCTCCCCCGGAGCTTGCGTCCGATCGCCCGGTAGAGCCAGTTCCGGTTCCGGTCGAGGGTCTCGGACTTGTCCGCGATCTTTTCTCCGTCCGGGCCGACCAGCTTCAGCTCCAGCCGGTCACCGGCGCGCGAACCGTAGAGTTCCGTCCAGAAGACGAGAGCCGGACTGTCTGCCGCAGGCCTCCAACCACCCAGCTTGCCGGATTTGGCGTCGGCAGCGTCAGGCACATGATCTGCGAAACCGGCATTGGGGGCGAAGGGTGAATAATAGGCGAGCTGGCGCAGGACCGGCTTGTCCCAGAGCGGTGCCTTGCCAAGACCGCAACTCTCCGCCGATGCGCCGAGGCCGGTAAAGGGATCGATCACGGCGTTGTCCTTGTTTACCGTGATGTGGATATGCGGAAACTGCGTCGCCCCGGACAGCCCGACGCTGCCGAGCTGGTCGCCGGCGACGACGGTTTCGCCCGCCTTCACGGCAACGCTGCCTTTCTTCAGGTGGCAATATTGGGTGGCCCAACCGCCGCCATGATCGATGCGCACGCCGTTGCCGCAATCCTTGCCGTCAAGGTCGTCCCGGCTGGCACCGCGGTTGAACACGTCCGCCATACCATCCCGCACGCCGACGACGCTGCCGGACGCAGCCGCCAGAACGGGCACATTCTCCTCCAGCCGACCGGCATGCGCGATAGCGATATCGGTTCCCTTGTGGCCGTCATATCCCATGTCCCCGCAGGCATAGTCACGGAAGTCCTTGCCCGGGTCCCGGTCGACATAATTTACGACCCAGCAGTCCTTGCCCGGAGTGCAAGCGATCGGCAGGGAGAGCGGGAGGGGCGATGGAGCAAGGCCATCGAGAACGGGAGGCTCCGGCGCCTTCGCTTGCGCAAAGACCAATGTGCCGGCCGAGGCCTCGGTCGGCGCGGGACCTTCTTGCGGACCGAGCAGGTCGACAATCAGCCAGGAAAAGGCCCCGCCGATGAGAAAGACGAAAGCGACATAGAGTGCGATCAGTCGGCCCAATGCAGGCTCCGTTCCGGTGCGTTATCCCTTCAGCAACGAGCGCAGATAGAGACCGTAACCGCTCTTCGCCAGCGGATCGGCCAGCTTCAGCAGCTGCGCGTCGTCGATATAGCCCATATGGTGGGCGATTTCCTCGACGCACGCAATTTTCAGACCCTGACGTTCCTCGACCGTGCGCACGAACTCGGAAGCCTGCAGGAGGGAATCGTGCGTGCCGGTATCGAGCCAGGCATAGCCGCGGCCCATGCGTTCGACATGCAGATCGCCGCGCTCGAGATAGACCTTGTTGACGTCGGTGATCTCGAGCTCGCCGCGCGGCGACGGCTTGATCGACTTGGCGATCTCGACCACGTCCCGGTCGTAGAAATAGAGCCCGGTGACCGCCCAGTTGGATTTCGGGTTGGCCGGCTTCTCGACGATCTCGTTCGCCCTGCCCTCGCCGTCGAAGGAGACGACGCCGTAGCGCTCCGGATCGCTGACGTAATATCCGTAGACCGTGGCGCCGGTCTCGCGGTCGGCCGAGCGCTGAAGCATCTCGGTCAGACCGTGGCCGTAGAAGATGTTGTCGCCGAGGATCAGAGCGGAACGGTCATCGCCGATGAAGCTCTCGCCGATGATGAAGGCCTGCGCCAGCCCGTCGGGCGAGGGCTGCACGCGGTATTCGAGGCTGATGCCCCACTGGCTGCCGTCCCCGAGCAGACGCTGGAAGCCTTCCTGGTCGGCAGGCGTGGTGATGATCAGGATTTCCTTGATCCCGGCCAGCATCAGGGTGCTCAACGGGTAGTAGATCATCGGCTTGTCGTAGACCGGCAGGATCTGCTTGCTGACACTGACGGTCAGCGGATACAGCCGTGTGCCGGACCCGCCGGCGAGGATGATCCCTTTCATCCCTCTCCCTTTCCTAGTCACTCATTCCGCGGCCAGCAGAACGTCGAGCACCTCGTCGAGGCCGTCCTGCCAGGGCCGCCGCGGCACGTTGAAGGCCGCGATGATCTTCGCACAATCCATCACCGAATTTGCCGGCCGTTTCGCCGGAGTCGGATAGTCGCTCGACGGGATCGCCGCGACCGACGGGCGCCGTCCCCAGACCTTTTCCGCGCGGGCGAAGATCGCCTCGGCGAAGCCGTACCAGCTGGTCCGGCCCTCCGCCGTGAAGTGATAGGTACCCCAGCCGTCGGTCTGGCCGTCCCGGATGCGGGTCGCGATGGCCAGGATGGCGTCCGCGATGTCACCCGCCGAAGTCGGAGCGCCGAACTGGTCGGCGACCACGCGCAGCTCGTCGCGCTCCTTGCCGACGCGCAGCATGGTCTTGACGAAATTGCCCCCATGAGACGCATAGACCCAGGAGGTGCGCATGATGACATGCTCGGGGAGCGCCGCGCGCACCGCCTGCTCGCCCGCTTCCTTGGAGGCGCCGTAGACACCGAGTGGCGCCACCGGATCGCTTTCGAGCCACGGCCCGTCCTTGGTTCCGTCGAAGACATAGTCGGTCGAGATATGGATCAGCGGGATGCCCGCGTCCTTCGCCGCCGCGGCGAGATTGGCCGGGCCGTCGCGGTTGATCGCATAGGCCGCGTCCCGGTCCTCTTCCGCCTTGTCGACCGCCGTGTAGGCCGCAGCGTTCACGATCAGCGACGGTTTCACCGCCTGCACCGCCGCCCTTACCGCCGCCCCGTCGGAAATGTCGAGATCGGCGCGGACCAGCCCCGTCGCCTCGTGCCCGTGCCTCGCGGCGCGCGCGAGCATTTCGGTCCCGACCTGTCCGCCGGCGCCGGTGACGAGGATCATGGCCTTACCCCTTGGAACCGGTGCCGAGACGCTGGCCGGAATATTTGCGGTCGAGGATCGGCTGCCACCAGTCCTTGCGCTCGAGATACCATTCGACGGTCTTGCGCAGCCCGCTCTCGAAGCTCTCGGACGGCTCCCAGCCGAGCTCCGCCTTGATCTTGGAGGCGTCGATCGCATAGCGGAAATCGTGCCCCGGGCGGTCCGTCACATAGGTGATCTGCTCGGAATATTTCTTCCCGCCCTGCTGCGGCACAAGCTCGTCGAGCAGCGAACAGATGCCGGTCACGACATCGATGTTCTTCCGCTCCTCATTGCCGCCGATATTGTAGCTCTCGCCCGGCACGCCCTTCGAGCAGACGGTCCAGAGCGCACGCGCATGGTCGTCGACATAGAGCCAGTCGCGCACATTCTCGCCCTTGCCGTAGACCGGGAGCGGCTCGCCCGCGAGCCCCTTGATGATCATCAGCGGAATGAGCTTTTCCGGGAAATGGTAGGGCCCGTAATTGTTCGAGCAGTTGGAGAGCACGGTCGGCAGGCCATAGGTCTCCATCCAGGCGCGCACCAGATGGTCGGAAGAGGCCTTGCTCGCGGAATAGGGCGAGCGCGGATCGTAGGCGGTCTCCTCGGTGAAGAGCCCCTCGTCGCCGAGCGAGCCGAAGACCTCGTCGGTCGAGATATGGTGGAAGCGGAACTTCGCCTTCACCGCGTCCGGCGCCGCGTTCCAATATTTCCGGGCCGCTTCCAACATCGTGTAGGTGCCGACGATATTGGTCTGGATGAAGTCCGCCGGCCCGTCGATCGAACGGTCGACATGGCTCTCGGCGGCGAGATGCATCACCGCGTCCGGCTTGTGCCTGGCGAAGATCCGGTCGAGCGCCGCACCGTCGCAGATATCCGCCTGCTCGAAGACGTAACGGTCGGAGGCACTGACCTCGTCGAGCGAGGCGAGGTTCGCGGCATAGGTCAGCTTGTCGAGATTGACCACTTTCACGCCGGTGTCGGCGATCACGTGGCGGACCACGGCGGAACCGATGAAGCCGGCGCCGCCGGTGACGATGACTGTCTTGATGTCGCTCACGCTCGTGATCCCTCAGGCTTCGTAAGTGAACGGGCTGTCGAATTCGGAGAAGGGCTGATAGGCCTCGTCCTTCGCCGAGAGGATCGGCGCGCCGTCGAGCGGCCAGTCGATGCCGATATCCGGGTCGTTCCAGGTCAGGCCGCCCTCGCAGTCCGGCGCGTATTTGCCGGTCACCTTGTAGAGCACTTCGGTATTTTCCTCGATGGTGCAGAAGCCGTGCGCGAAGCCGACCGGCACCAGGATCTGGTTCCATTCCTCGGCGCTGATCACCCGCCCGACCCATTTGCCGTAGCTCGGCGAGCCCTTGCGGATATCGACCGCGACATCGAAGATCGCGCCGCGGATCACCCGCAGCAGCTTGTCCTGGCCGTGCGGCGGGGTCTGAAAATGCAGCCCGCGCAGCGTTCCTTTCGGCGCCGAGTAAGAGTGATTGTCCTGGATGAAAGTATAGTCGAGACCGGCTGCCTCGAAGGCGCCCTGGTTGTAGGTCTCGGAGAAAAATCCACGATGGTCGCCGAACTTTTTCGGCGTGATGATCTTGACGTCCGAGATCTCTAGCGGCTCGACCTGCAAGGCCCTGTCTCCCCTTGGATTCACGCGGCCTTCAGGGCCTGCGGGGCTATAGCATGCGGCCCGCAACGGCGGCAAGCGGCGAGCCCTTGGCGCTTGCCTCGAATCGTGGCACATCAGAGCGATGAGTGATCCCACGCCCCCGACCGACGGGCCCGCCTGTGCCGTCGTCATCGTCAGCTACCATACCGGCCCGTGCCTGATGGATTGTATCCGCTCCGTGCTGGACGAGGCTTCCGCGCGCGAGATCGTCGTCGTCGATAATGGCAATCCGGAGGAGACCGTCACGGACCTCCGCGCGCTCGCCGACCGGGACGAGCGCGTCACGCTGCTCACCGGGCACGGCAATGTCGGCTTCGGACGGGCCTGCAATATGGGTGCGCGGGCAACGACGAGCCCCTATCTCCTGCTGTTCAATCCGGACTCCGTGCTGAAGCCCGGCACGCTGGACAGCGCCCTGCAAAAACTCGAAGCACGGCCGAACATCTCCCTCTACACGGTCCGCATCGAGAATCCGGACGGCAGCGAGCAGCGCGGCTGCCGGCGCAACCTGATGACACCCTGGACCTGCCTCGTCGAGGTCTCCGGCCTGTATAGTCTCGGGTTCAAGCGGATCAACCTGCACGGAACGCCACCGCCAAGCGAACTGACGGAGGTCGAATGCATCTCCGGCTCGTTCCTGCTGTTCCCGAGGCGCGTCTTCGAGGAGGTCGGCGGGATGGACGAGGATTACTTCCTGCATATGGAAGACGTCGATGTCTGCTACCGCGTGCGCAAGGCCGGAGGGCATATCTGGTTCGACCCGACCCTCTCCGCGACCCACGTCCAGGGAACCAGCGACACGAGCGGAATTTTTATCGAAAAACAGAAAACGCTGGGCGGCGCTCTCTACTTTGCAAAGCATTTCGGCGGATGGCACAATCCATTGGTTGCTTTTGTCAATCTTGCGCTCTGGGCACGATATGCTCTTATTTTCATGAAGTTACGCGCCAAGAAACTCTGATCTCCCCGTTCTGGAACATCTTCCGATTGCGGCAATATACGCATAGTCAAAAAGGACTCTATTGCCGCTTGTTTTATTGTTAATTTTATGTAAATTTCTAATCATTGCCATAAAGGCAACGCTATCTCCCGTCGGTTTGCACCCCAGAAAGGACTGGTACAGACCATGCTCGATGCCCAGCTCGTTTCCCCCGAAACCGCTCCCGCTTCCCGTGCCGCGCAGACGGTCTTCTTCGTAGACTGCGAAATTCTCGACCCGGAAATCCTGCTTTCCGGACTCGCTTCGGGAACCGCCGTTCATTACTTGCCGCGCGTCGGCAACGCGCTGGACGCGATGGCGGTCGCGCTGGAAGCGCACGAAGAAAGCGCACGGCATCTCGTCATCCTGGCACATGGTTCGGCCGGCACACTGAGGCTCTCCGGACGGAAGATCGACATCCGCGCGCTCCGGCGCGACGTTCGGCGCTTGGCGCGGATCCGCGAAGCGCTGGCGAAAGACGCCGAGGTTACGCTGCTGGCCTGCGCCACCGGCGCCGGCGCCATCGGCCGCGCCTTTCTCAGGACTTTAGAAGATGCGCTCGATGCCACGGTGCATGGCGCCCATGACGAGGTCGGCGGCGCAGCCGGCTGGAAAGCCTTGCCCGCGGCCCAGAACCACATCAGCTCCGCGGCACTCGCGCTCTATCCGCATCGGCTCGCCTTCACCGGAGGCCCCGCAACCAACAACGCTGAAACGCTGAGCGGCGATGCGGCCGACGATAATATCGACGGGCTCGGCGGTAACGACAACATCCAGGGCGGAGCCGGCAACGACACGCTGACAGGCGGAGCCGGAAACGACACTCTCGACGGCGGCTCTCACAACGACATTCTAAGTGGCGGCGACGGAAACGATTCGCTCTTCGGCGGCGCGTTCAACGACACGGTCTTCGGCGGGGCGGGCGACGACAATATCCTCGGCAATACCTCCGAGATGAGCGGACGTCCGGAGAGCATCGACGGCGGCGCCGGAAACGATTCCATCACTTTCGTCGGCGGCGGAAACCTCGACCTCTCGAACACGACGATCGTCGGCGTCGAGCATATCATCGGGTCCAGTTCCGCCGATTCCATCACCGGCACGAGCAGCGCGGACAATATCAGCGGCGCCGCCGCCGGCGACCTGCTCTCCGGCGCGGGCGGCGACGATTCCCTCAGCGGCAATGCCGGTACCGACCAACTCTACGGCGGGGCCGGGAACGACATCCTGGTCGGCGGCGACGATGCCGACACTCTGGTCGGAGGTGCCGGGAACGACACCTATTCGGGCAGCGCCGCCGAGTTCAACGGCGACACCATCTCCGGGCTCGAAGCGGGCGACAGCATCGTCATTACCGGCAATACCGCACTCGCGAACAGCCTGAACGGCCAAACCCTCGGAAGCACGCTCAGCCTTGGCTCCGAGACCCTGAACTTCTCCGCCGCCGCGGCCAACCTGACCATCTCCGGGGCCGCCTCCGGCGGCAACACCGTACTGACTTTCAGCGTGCCGACTTCGTCGAGCGGCTCCTCGTCTCCCACCGTGACGGTGACCACGACGACCAGCGGCACGGGAACGGGAGCCCAGACGACCCGCACACTCTCCAACACGTCAGGCGGCACGGCCACGGGGCCCGTCATCGAAAACGGCGGCAACAATACCGTCAACGCCACATTGCCGAGCGGCGTGACGCTCAACAGCAACGGCAGCACGACGTCCATGAGCGGAAGCGGAGCGACCACGGAACTGGAGCAGAAGATCGGCTCGACCGGAACCTCCGCCGGGACGCAGACCTTCATGGACGGGCATGCGACGACCTACGTGAACTCGCTTGGCGGATCAGGGGTCGATGTCCGGACTGTCAGCTTCACGTCGACTGGTACCGGCGCCAGAACCATCGAGATTACCGGCTCGTCTTCCGGAACGACGAACAACGAGGCATTGATCATCGATACCGGCGGACTGCCCACGGGTTCGACCATCAAACTCGACCATATCGGTTTCACCGCGATCATCGGCAACGCCACCGTTACCGGGTCGGAAGGCGCGGCCTATGTGGTCGGCGACGACAACCTGCAGAACTTCTCCCTCGGTATCCTGAACGACACCGTCGCGAGCGGCGGGGGCGCCGATACGATCGATACCGGATGGGGCGACGATCTGGTTTACGGCAACCAGGACCTGGACATCGTCGTTGGCGGCGGCGGTCTCGACACGCTCTATGGCGGCCAGGGCCAAGACGATGTGGACGGCGGAAACGATGCCGACCTTCTCTACGGCAACAAGGGCGACGACACGATCAACGGTGGCGAGGCCAGAGACATCCTCTATGGCGGCCAGGACAACGATCTTCTCTATGGCGGGATCGGCGACGACACCCTGTCGGGGAATCTGGGGAACGATCTGCTCTTCGGCGGTAGCGGCGACGATCAGCTGGGCGGCGGCGGCGGAGCGGACACCTTCGCCTTCGAATTCGGCGGAGGCAACGACACGGTCGCGGACTTCATTGTCGGCGAGGACACGCTGCAATTCGCAAGCGGGCTGAGCTTCACGACATCCGAAGACAGCAGCGGCAACGCCCTGCTGAACCTTTCCGACGGCGGGACGGTGACGCTCCTCGGCGTCTCCAAGTCTCAACTCGGTCTCGCCGCGACCGCCGGATGGGATCTTGCCTAGGGCGGGACAACCGGTCCCTCGAGCCGGTAGAGTGCAGCCCTGAGCAACCGGAGCCCGGCACCCCCCGTGCCGGGCTCCTCCTTCGCCGGGGGCCGTGAGCGTGTTTTCAGAACTGGGCGTCTATGGCGGGCTGTTCCTGCTCTGCTTCGCCGCCGCCACCTTCTTTCCGGCACAGTCGGAGATCGGCCTCGCCGGCCTGATCCTGACCGGTGACTATTCCCTGCCCCTGCTGCTCGCCGTCGCCTCGGCCGGCAACACGCTCGGCTCCGTGGTGAACTGGGTGCTCGGCCGTTTCGTCGACCGCTTCAGCGACCGCAAATGGTTCCCGATCTCACAGAAACAGATGGACCGCGCCTGCGGCTGGTACCGCAAATACGGACAATGGAGCCTGCTGCTCAGCTGGGCCCCCTTCATCGGCGACCCGCTCACTTTCGCCGCGGGCATCCTGCGCGAGCCGTTCTGGATGTTTCTGGTTCTGGTCGCAGTCGCGAAGACGGGGCGCTATCTCATCGTGGCGTGGGCGGCGGGAGCTTTCTAACCCACCCTCGCCCCACCGCGCCCGAGCAGCGCGTGCATTACTCCGCGGCCGATCGCGCCGAGCTTTTCCAGCTTGTCGTCCTCCAACAGGATCAGCTTGGCGAGATCGATGCCGATCGAGGCGAACTCGAAGGCGAAGAAGGCCGGAAGACGCAGACCGTGTGCCCGCCAGACGCGCAGCCGGTTGCGGTAGATGTGGTAGCGCCGGAAGCTCGAATGGCTGTTGAAGCAGAACTTTCGCCCGAAGAGCGTCTTCTGCTCATACTCGCCGAGCCGGTGCTGCAGCCTCGCATCGCCGACCGCGATCAGCTTCCAGTCGGCGCGGCGCATGCGGAAGGCGAACTCGAAATCGATGTAGTCGACGAAGAAATCCTCTCGCATCAGCCCGACATCGCGGAACACCTCGGCCCTGACCAGGCTGCCCGAGGCCATGGCGAAGGCGACGTCGTCCAGCACGTCGCCCGACCCGAAGCGCACCGGGCGAAAATCGAAGGCGTGGCGGGAGACATAGGCGCGCGCCTTCAGCGTGCCCTCCGCGTCCCCGAGCAGCGGCGCCACCAGTCCGACCCGCTCGCCCGCCGGATGGGCGGAATGGGCCGACAGCATGGAGGCGACCATGCCCGCTTCCGGGATGCTGTCGTCATCCATCAGCAGAACCCAGTCCGCGCCGTCCTCCAGCGCGCAACGGATGCCCTGATTCTGCGCTGCCGCGAGCCCCATATTCTCATCGTTCCGGATCAGCGTGGTCTTGCCACCAGACGCTTCCGCGACCGCTTCCAGGCGCCCGATGACCTCCGTGTCCGAACCGTTATCGACAACGACGATCCGGCCGACCTGCGGTGCCAGCGCGTCCAGCGCGCGATAGAGACGCTCGTCTGGCCGATAGGAAACGACGACCGCGACGACGCTAGTCTGCTGCATGCTCCACCCCGGATGGCGGACGATCGTCCGCCCTGTTTTCCGACCGGATCTCTCTCCGGTCCCCCTTTGCCCCGCGCAGCTTCGCGGGGTTCCAGCTCAGCGCACCGAGGAAATCGGCAAGGCCGGCCTTTCGCTTCCCTTGTATCTCCGACCGCTCCTTCATGACAGTGCGGAAGTTCACGAAAGCGTCACGGATCGCCCGGCGCCGGACCGGACCGTCGCCGCGCACCGGGCCGAGCAGGACAATCAGCGCGAGCTGTGCCAGCAGCAGCGGCAGCACGAGCTGGAACACCGGCGCCGGCATGCAGCGCAGAAAGGTCCAGATCCGGTTGCGGGTGATGTGATAACGCGAGAAGTCGGAATTCTGTCCGGCGATGGCCGAGGCGACATGCCGGACCCGTGCGTGCGCAAGCTGGATGCAGCGCTCGCCGTTCAGCCGGAGCCGGAGGCCGAGATCGACATCCTCGTAATAGCAGAAGAAACGCTCGGCAAAGCCGCCGACTTCCAGGAACGCGTCGCGCCGGTAGATCCCGGCCGCGGCGCACGGCCCCATCACCTCGCCGTCCGCGTCGATCGTGCCGGCCGGGCGCATCCGGTCGCCGCGCCAGGCAAGACCAAGCGGGCTGTAGTGATCTCCGGCTCCGTCGAGCAGATCCGGACTCCCGTCGAGCAGCTGGGTCGAGCCGAAGACACGGACGCCACGATAGCGCCGGGTCGCCGCGAGGACCTCCGCGAGCCAGTCCGGCTCGGGAAAGGCGTCGGGATTGAGCAGCGCGAGCCACGTCCCCTCGGCCTTGCGTGCCAGGAAATTGTTCCCGGCGGCGAAACCGAGATTGTCCGGGCTCCGTTCCAGTCTGGCGGGCACGGAGAGGAGGGAGAGGTCGATCGTGGCACCGTCCGCCGACCCGTTGTCGAGCACGATCACCTCGAAATCACGGCAGGTCTGCGCCTCAACGGCGGCAAGGCATCGCGGCAGGTGCGCGCCCGAGTTATAGGCGACGACGAGGACGGAGAAAATCGGTGTACTGGCGGCCATGCATGCCTGCAAGTGTTTGATTCGGCCGGACCATAGCATGCCCGCCTCGGGGCTTTCGAGACCGGAGACGACGGCACAAACAAAAGGGGCTCGCCAGTGACGAGCCCCGAGGGGAAGTTCAGGAAGGAGCTCGCGCCAGGTTAGGGGGATTGCGTCCGGCGCGACCAGATGCCGTCGGGGGAAAACGGCGCTTCCTTGAACACCACTTTAGCGCGTGGATGTAAAAAAAGACTTAAGCTGGAAGCGCAATTTTTCTGCGGTTATGACCGCATCAGCTTGCGGATGAATCCGGGCAGGCCGAAGGCGCCCGCGTGGGCTTCCGGCGTGTAATAGCGGCAGTCGAGCCCGGCATTTCCGAAACGCGCCGCGATCTCGGGGACCGGTGTCTGGCGCAGGGCGGTATCATCCGTCGCCCAGCCGAACGCCATGAGACCGCCCTGGTAGGTCGGCACCGCCGCCGTATAGAACCAGACATCGGCGAAATGCGGCCCAAGCCTGTCGAAGGAATTCGTGACCTCGCTGCCCTGCACGAAAGGCACGCCGTTCTGGGTGACGAGAATCCCGCCCTCTGTCAGGCAACGCTTGCAGGCCTTGTAGAAGCTTTCGCGGAACAGGACCTCGCCGGGACCGATCGGATCGGTGGAATCGACGATGATGACGTCCCACCTGCCGTCCGTTTCCTCGACGAACCTGGCGCCGTCGGCGATCTGCAGGTCGAGCCGCGGATTGTCGAAGGCACCGTCGCTGATCGACGGCAGATGCTTCACGCACATGTCGACGACGCCGCGGTCGATCTCGACCATCGTTACCTGCTCGACGGACGTGTGGCGCAGCGCTTCCCGCGCCATGCCACCGTCGCCGCCGCCGATGATCAGCACGCGCTTCGCCCGGCCATGGGCCAGGATCGGCACGTGCGTCAGCATCTCGTGATAGACGTATTCGTCACCCTCGGTGGTCTGCACGATGCCGTCGAGCGCCATGACGCGCCCGAAGACATTGTTCTCGAAGATCACGAGATCCTGATGCTCCGTCCGTTCCCGGAAGAGCACCTTGTCCATCGTCAGCCGCTGTCCGTATCCGTTGTGAAGGGTTTCGTTGAACCACTCACTCATACGGTCAGGCCCCGCTTCAGGTCATTGAGCTGCACGGCGTCGGGACGGAACGCCCGGCGCAGCACGGCGATGGCCTTGTGCGGTTCGGCATCGCCGCACATGAACACGTCGAGCGCGGCATAGCCCCGCTCCGGCCATGTGTGGATGCTGATATGCGACTCCGCGAGCACCGCGACACCGGACACGCCGCCGTTGGGCGTGAAATGGTGCAGGTGAATGTGCAGCAGGGTGGCGCCGGAAACCTCCACGGCTTCCTTCAGCGTCTCCTCGATATGCTCGAGCTCGTCGAGCCGCGAGGCGCCGACCAGATCGATGATCAGGTGCGTGCCGGCGAAGACCAGACCGTCCTTCTTCACGAAATGGTCGAGAGACGAATCCGAGTAGCTCGGAGAAAGCGGAATGACCGTGCCATCGTGACCTTTGGCCGTGCCGGTGATGTCGGAATTGGTTCTGCTCGGCTGAGTATCCGAGTCCATCCCCAAATCAGCGAAGGCGATGTTTCGATCCATCAACCCCTCCTATCCAGTAGATGTCCCAGTTACCCCGTCGCATCCCGCTTGCCGCAACACCGTTGGGCGGAATGGTCTGGCGTTCCTTTCGTTTCCGCACGATGCGGATATAGGCGCGGGGTTCTGAGGCTTTTTCCCTTGTTTCGCAAGCGAAATCTCAAAATCCGCGTAAAAAAATTCGACCGGGCTTGCTCCGCGATTTCGCAGCGCCTTCCCGGCCGGATTTCGTGCTCGAAACGTGCGCATTATGTGCGCCTGAGTCAAGGGGTTTGTATGGCTATTTTTTCGGTGTCCGGTATGCGATGCAGTCGATCTCGACAAGCGCTTTCCGGGCGATGCCCGTGACCCCGATGCAGGTCCGCGCCGGGCGCGTCTCGGCACCGAAATATTCGGCATAGACGGCGTTCATCGCCTCGTAGTCGCGTTCGAATTCCGTCAGGAAAACCCGGGCGGTGACCACGTGGCTGAAGTCGAGCCCCAGCCCCTCCAGCACGATGCGGAGATTCTCCATCGTGCGCCGGGTCTGCGCCTCGATCCCCTCCGGCAATGGCCTCGCATCATCCTCGGGATCGGTCGCAAGCTGGCCGGTGATCAGGCACCAGCCGTCGATCTCGACCGCGTGGCTGTAGGGCGCGACCGGCGCCGGCGCGCGGTCCATCAGGTGAAACACAGGTACTGTCATTTTCATTCTCCCAGATCGGCATCCGCCCGCCGCGCTTCCCCCCGGCGCCTGTTGCGCCGCCGCTGCCGCGGTGCCGCCGTTCCCCGGCGGTCATGCAGCTCACTGACGATCCGGAGCCGTTCGGCATTGTCGAAACGCGCCCAGCCGGCGATCTCCTGAATGGTGCGCCAGCAACCGAGGCAGTAACCGCTCTCGCGGTCGATCTGGCAAACGGCGACACAGGGAGATGGAATGTCGGTCATGCGCGGCTCGCTATCGTCTCCGGTTCCGGCGGTCCCGGAGCATGACAGAAATAAAAACGGCGTGGATCCGAAAATCCACGCCGTCAGCGTCAGATATTGACCGGAAATCGCCTCAGGCGGCTTCGGTCACGTCGCTTTCATACGCCACGACCAGAGCGGCAAAGCTCTGCACCAAGTCGGCAATGCCTTCGCTGCCGCTTGCGGTCACGAGATTGCCTTCGGCGACGGACGGGGTCTCTTCCCAGCTCGCACCGGCGGCCTCGAGAGTTTCGCGGGTGTCGGCGGAGGAGGTGACGGTCCGGCCCTTGGCGTCCTCGATGGTGACCAGCAGGGAAGCCGCATCACCAATCAGCGCAACCGGCATGCCGGCGCGCAGGAAAGCCTTCAGGATGCGCTGGGCATGCGGGTCTTCCGCAAGCTTTTCAACACCGCGAACGCCACCCGGAACGACGAGACCGTCGTAATCCACGGCGAGGGTATCGGCCAAGTCCGCGTCAACCGGGAAGAAATGGCCCCAGGAACCATCGTACCAGCCATTGACCAGACCGGTAGCGCGGGAAACGGCCTTAACCGTCGCGCCGTTGGCCAGCAGCTGCTTTTGCGGCTCGACAAACTCAATCTCGTCGAACCCGTTGGCGACCATGATTGCAATATTTTTTCCGGTAAGCGGCTTGTCCTGCATTTAGTTCTCCTTTTTTGTCAGCGTCTCGTCGGTCGGGCGGCGCGGCCATATGCGGTCCTGTGAGCGACTCCCGGGACATGCCGAAGAGTCGGCACCGGAAGCCAGTTCTCATTTAGACGCCGAATTTGGGCAGGATCCCAACCGATGCGGTCAAAGCCGACGGCAGGATCGAATTACGTGAAACCGACGAGCCTTAGCTCGCGAGGGGGAGATAGCGAAATTTGCCGCGGAATTCAAGTCGCGTGATACGCATGGCTGCTTTGCAGCAGGATTTCCGAAGCTTTACGGAAAATTCAGATCCGCCGGATCGCGCGTCCGAATTGGAGCGGGTGATGGGAATCGAACCCACGTATTCAGCTTGGGAAGCTGATGTTCTACCATTGAACTACACCCGCGACGATCCAAACATGCGCAAGCGTCGTCTTGCTTACAAGCGAAATCATCTGGTAAGCATTTAACTCTAATTAAACTTGTCGAAGCTAGAGAATATGGCCGGGATGCGCGTGAAATGCGTCCGGCAATATGGAAGGGCCGAAGAACTCGGCTGAAGCGGAGGTAAGAATGGTCTCCTCAACCGTCGACGGTATTTCCGCCCTCACGGCATTGTCGTCAGATACCGGGACCCTGACCATCACGTCAGGAACTCTCCTTGCTGCGAGTCTCGATTCCGCGCGCGGCTATGCCACGATCACCGTGAACAGCAACGCGGCGCATGTCGTTACATTCGCGCAGGACTATCTGTTCAATTCCGCCGGAACGATCACGATCAGTTTCAGCAGCACGCTCGGCGTGACCGTTTCGGGCGTCAAACTGCTCGGAACACAGACCAAGATATCCGCCAGCCTGACGGCAGCGGACGACACGTTCACCGGCGGACCGGACGGCGACACCGTCACCGGTGGAGACGGCAATGACGTGCTCTATGGCGGCACCGGGCTCGGCGCCGATCTGCTCTACGGCGGCGCCTCTAACGATCTGGTCTACGGGAACACCGGGTCGGACAGTCTTTACGGCGATGCCGGCATGGACACGATCTTCGGCGGCCAGGGTGAGGATTCCATATTTGGCGGAGCCGGGAACGACACGATCATCGCCGGCGCCGGAAACGATCAGGTCTCCGGCGACGCGGATTCCGATACGATCATCGGCGGGACCGGGGACGATTCCCTGTTCGGAAACGACGGACGTGACTTCCTCTACGGGAATTTCGGCAACGACCTGCTGAACGGTGGCGACGGCAACGATCTGCTGTATGGCGGGAAAGACAACGACCTGGCGTATGGCGGCAACGGAAACGACACCATTTACGGCAATACAAGCGAAGACACGCTCTACGGCGATGCGGGCGACGACACGATCATGGGCGGCGCCGGGAACGACATCCTGGCCGGCGGAGAAAATGCCGACAGATTGGCGGGGAACAAGGGCAGCGATATCATCTACGGCAATGCCGGTACCGATCTGATCTACGGCAATCTCGAGAACGACACGATGTACGGGGGCGACGATGCCGATACGCTCTATGGCGGCGGCGGCGACGATGTGCTCTTCGGCGGCCTCGGCGCGGACATGCTCGCGGGCAACGGAGGCAACGACACGGTGGCCGGCGGCAGCGGCGCGGATACGATCTCCATGATCGGTTCCAACCCCGGCAACGACGTGTTCAACGACTTCGAAGTCGCATCGGACCGTATCCTGGTCAATACCGGGACGACCTATACGACCGCCGCATCGGGCGCCAACACGCTGATCACGCTCAGCGGCGGCGGAAGCGTCACCCTCGTCGGCATCTCCCCGGGCTCCGTGAGCGACGGACTGTTCATTTACGGCTGATCCGTTGCGATTTTGCAGCCCCATACGGTCACGACATGGTGAGCCTTTGTGCGCCCGCCGCCCCTTGCCGGATCAAGAGTGGCGGGGCACCGTAAGGAAGGTCTGGACTCTTCGCTACGGAGCGCCACATTTAGCGTCCGAAGAACAGGGCCGCCGGATTGGAACGGCCCCGGGGCATGCGGGCAGGGAGCTCAACGGGTGTACAGCGAGATTACAGGCGCGATTAGAGTCGTGGTCGAGCCGCGCTATCTTCCCGATCACTCGGACCCGGAAGAGCACCGTTTCGTCTGGGCCTACAGTGTCAAGATCGAGAATCTCGGCGTTGACGCGGTCCAGTTGCGCGCACGTCACTGGCGCATCACCGATGCTTTCGGACGCGAACAGACCGTCGACGGACCGGGCGTCGTCGGAGAGCAACCATTGATCCAGCCCGGCTCTTCATTCGAATATACAAGCGGTACGCCGCTTGGAACGCCATCCGGATTCATGAGCGGCCACTATGACATGACAGGTCCGGATGGGCAGATCTTCACGGTTTCGGTACCCAGTTTTGCACTGGATCTTCCGGAAGCGGCCGGACGGCCACACTGAGCGGATGCGGGACATCCATGGGAACACTGAGGGCGTAACCCCATCACAATTCATGCGCCCTTGATCATAGAGGAAATGAAAATGTCGCCATACGACAACGCACTGCGCGCGGAGGCCGCAGCCGGTCAGGACGCCGGGATCAAGGTCGTCCGGCAGCGCCCATCGCGCGAAGAAGCGGAAGCGGCCGTTCGAACCCTGATCGAATGGGCCGGCGACGATCCCGACCGCGAAGGTCTGGCGGAGACCCCTGAGCGCGTCGTCAGGTCCTACGAGGAGCTTTTCAAAGGCTACTCGAGCGACCCGCAGGTCTATCTCGAGCGCGTTTTCGAGGAGACCGCCGATTATCACGAGATGGTCCTGCTGAAGAACATCCGTATGGAGTCGCACTGCGAGCATCACATGCTCCCGGTGATCGGCAAGGTCTCGATCGCCTATATGCCGAACAACCGTGTGGTCGGCGTCAGCAAACTTGCCCGCGTCGTGGAGACTTTTTCCAAGCGCCTGCAAATCCAGGAAACGATGACCGCGCAGATCGCCAACACTATCCAGGAGGTGCTGGAGCCCAAAGGGGTAGCAGTGCTGGTCGAGGCGGTCCATCAGTGCATGACCACGCGCGGCGTCTGCAAACCCGGTGCAAGCATGGTCACAAAATCCCTGACCGGTTGCTTCAAGGAGGATGCGGAACTCCGTAAGGAATTCTTCGACCTCGTCACCAGGGCGGACTAGGCCCCGGCGGCGGGCATCGGTCCGCGCCCTCGCAGGGCGCGGACTCCCGCACCGCCTTTTCCGGACTGGACATCGCGGCGATGGCGGTCCAATGATCCACGCTCTGTGCGCAACGCAAGGGGAGCGTGGACTTGGTCGCCTTTGGTCCGGTCCTTCATATCGTCGGCCTTCTGATGTCGATCATGGCACTCGCTATGCTCTTGCCGGCCGGCGTGGATCTCGTCGCCGGCAATCCCGACTGGGAAGTCTTCACGGGCGCGGCAGCGCTTTCGCTCTTCATCGGCGTGTCGCTGATGCTGACGACGAACAGCCCGTCCGTCTCGACCCTGAGCCTGCGGCAAGCCTTTCTGCTGACCACGCTGAGTTGGTTCACCATCGCGACCGTCGCGGCCCTGCCTTTCGCCTTCTCGCAGCTCGACATGACCGTCGCCGATGCCTTCTTCGAGAGCATGTCCGGCGTCACGACCACCGGCTCGACCGTAATCGTCGGCCTCGATCACGCGCCGCCCGGCATCCTGCTCTGGCGCGCGCTGCTGCAATGGCTCGGCGGCATCGGGATCATCGTCATGGCGCTTGCCGTGCTGCCGATGTTGAGCGTCGGCGGCATGCAGCTCTTCCAGACCGAAGCCTTCGACACCCCGGACAAGGTGGTACCTCGCGCGGCACAGCTGGCGGGCGGAATCAGCGGGATCTATCTCGCGCTGACGGCGGCCTGGGCGGCGGGTCTTTGGGCGGCGGGCCTTCCCGGCTTCGACGCCATCGCGCATGCGATGACCACCATTGCGACCGGCGGGTACTCGACCAAGGACGCTTCGGTCGGACATTTCGACAATGTCGTGGTTGACTGGATCGTGGTCGCCGGCATGATCGTCGGCAGCCTGCCCTTCGTCTATTACCTGCGCATGATGCGCGGCTCGATCCGGCCGATCTTCCGCGACAGCCAGGTAAAATGGTTCTTTGCGATCGTCGCTGTCGTGGTCGGTTCGGTCACGATCTGGAACTGGCAGGAACTCGACTATCCGCTGCACGACGCGGTCCGCTACGCCGCCTTCAACATCATCTCGGTGATGACCGGGACCGGTTATGCGACGACGGATTACGGGATCTGGGGCGGCTTTCCCGTCACCCTCGTCATCTGTCTGATGTTCGTCGGCGGATGCGCCGGATCGACGACCTGCGGCATCAAGATCTTCCGCATCCAGGTGCTCTACGCGACCGCACAAGTGCAGATCGAACGCCTGCTCCGGCCGCACGGCGTCTTCATTCCCTATTACAATCACAAACCGATCCCGGAGACGGTCTCCGAATCGGTCATGGGCTTCTTCTTTCTCTACATGCTGTGTTTCGGCATCCTTGCCGCCCTGCTTGCCGCGATCGGCCTCGATTTCATCACCGCGGTCTCGGGCGCGGCCACCGCGATCAGCAATGTCGGACCGGGGCTCGGACCGATCATCGGGCCGGCCGGCAATTTCGATTCATTGCCCGACAGCGCCAAATGGTTATTGTCATTCGGCATGTTGCTGGGCAGGTTGGAGCTCTTCACTGTTCTGGTGATGCTCTCTCCCTCTTTCTGGCGCCGCTGAACGCGCCAACCTGAAAGGCCGATCCTCATGAGCGATATGCTCTCCCAATCCGTTTCGATGCTGGAACGCCTTGTGGCCTTCGACACCACGTCGCGGCTCTCCAACCTGGAGCTCATCGATTACGCGCGGGACTATCTGGAGGATCTGGGTATTCCGACCCGGACGACCTTCAACGAGGACGGCACCAAGGCCAATCTCTGGGCGACCGTCGGGCCCGAGGACAAGGGCGGCGTCGTGCTTTCCGGCCATGTCGACGTCGTGCCGGTCGACGGCCAGGACTGGAGCCGCGATCCCTTCAGGATGTGGGAAGCGGACGGCAAGTATTTCGGCCGTGGAACGGCGGATATGAAGGGCTTCTGCGCCATCGCGCTCGCCATGGCGCCGGAGATGAAGAAGCGCAAGCTCAAGACCCCGATCCATTTCGCCTTCTCCTATGACGAGGAGGTCGGCTGCATCGGCGTGCGCGGCCTGATCAAGGACATGGCGGAGAATCTGCCGCTGCCCACCGCCGTCATCGTCGGCGAGCCGACCGGCATGAAGATCATCGGCGGGAACAAGGGCAGCCGTGGCCTGATGACGACGATCCGCGGGATCCCCGGCCATTCGAGCGAACCGCACCGCGGCGTCAACTCGATCATGTACGGCGCGCGCATCATCAACCTGCTGGAAACCATCCAGAAGGAGCTGCGCGAAGCCCCGTATGAGGACAGCCCGTTCGATCCGCCCTACACCACGATCGATCTCGGCATCATCGAGGGCGGCACCGCGCACAACATCATCCCGGAATTCACCAAGTTCCGCTGGGGCATGCGGATCCATCCGGGCGACGACGGCGAGGCGATCGAGCAGCGCGTCCGCGACTATATCGAGAACGAGCTCAATCCGGAGATGAAGGCCTTCTCGCCGGATGCCGGCATCACCATGGAGCTGGTCAATGTCGTGCCGCCGCTGATTCCGGACACCGAATCCGCGGCCGAGGAACTGGTCCGCTACCTGACCGGCCTCAACCAGTCGGGTGCGGTCTCCTTCGGCACGGAGGCTGGCTTTTTCCAGGAAGCCGGCGTCCCGGGCGTGATCTTCGGGCCGGGCTATATCCAGCAGGCGCACCAGCCGGACGAATTCATCGAGCGTTCCCAGGTTCAGGAATGCGTCGAGTTCATGAGCAAGTTGACGGACTGGGCCGCCGACAACGGCTGATCGGCCGTCCACGCTGCCCCGTCTTGACCGTACGCCGAACCGGTGAGACGGTTAACGAAACATCATAACGAGGTCCGGCCCAGGAGCCGGACCGGCAGCAGGGGGAAGCTGGCAGCATGGCCGAAGACAATTCGAACCCGAAGGATCCGAACAAGGGCAAGCGCCGTTCGTCCGAGTGGTATGGCAAGATGGACAAGGACGGGTGGGCGCACCGGTCCTGGATGAAGAACCGGGGCATCCCCGCCGACATGTTCGACGGCCGCCCGATCATCGGCATCTGCAACACCTGGTCCGAGTTCAATCCCTGCAACGCCCATTTCCGCGACATCGCCGAGCGGGTGAAGCGCGGCGTCTACGAGGCCGGCGGCATGCCGGTCGAGTTCCCGGTCTTCTCGACTTCGGAAAGCCAGCTCCGTCCGACCGCGATGCTCTACCGCAACCTCGCCTCGATGGATGTCGAGGAGGCGATCCGCGGCCTGCCGATGGACGGCGTCGTATTGCTGGTCGGCTGCGACAAGACCACACCCTCGCTGATGATGGGCGCGGCGAGTTGCGATCTGCCCACGATCACCGTTTCCGGCGGACCGATGCTGAACGGCCACTATCGCGGTGAGCTGGTCGGCAGCGGCACCCATGTCTGGAAGTTTTCCGAGATGGTCCGCGCCGGCGAGATGACGCTGCAGGAATTCATGGACGCGGAGCAGGACGGGGCCCGCTCCGCCGGCCACTGCATGACCATGGGGACCGCCTCGACCATGGCCTCGATGGTGGAGTCCCTTGGCGCCGGCCTGCCGCATAACGCCGCCATTCCGGCGGTCGATTCCCGGCGCAACGTGCTGGCCCAAATGGCGGGCCGCCGCATCGTCGAGATGGTCCGTCAGGACATCCGCCTCTCCGATGTGCTGAAGCGGGAGAATTTCGAGAACGCGATCATGGTCAACGGCGCCATCGGCGGCTCCACCAACGCGGTCGTGCACCTGCTCGCGATCGCCGGGCGTATGGGGATCGACATCACGCTGGACGACTGGGACCGGCTCGGCCGTGACGTTCCCTGCCTGCTGAACCTGATGCCGTCGGGCGAATACCTCATGGAAGACTTCTTCTATGCCGGCGGCCTGCCCGCGATCATCCGCGAACTCGGGGACTTCATCCACAAGGACGCGATGACCGTGAACGGCAAGACGCTATGGGAGAATTCCAAGGATGCCGAGTGCTGGAACCGGGACGTGATCTTCCCGATCGACAAGCCGTTCAAGCCGAACGGCGGCATCGCAGTGCTGCGCGGCAACCTGGCACCCGACGGGGCCATCATCAAGCCGTCCGCCGCCTCGCCCGAACTGATGAAGCATCGCGGCCGCGCCGTGGTGTTCGAGAATATCGAGGATTACAAGGCGAAGATCGACGATCCGGCGCTGGATATCGACGAGACCTGCATCATGGTTCTTAAGAATTGCGGTCCGATGGGTTATCCGGGGATGGCCGAAGTCGGCAACATGGGCCTGCCTCCGAAGGTGCTCAAGAAGGGCATCAAGGACATGATCCGGATCTCCGACGCCCGCATGAGCGGCACCGCCTACGGCACCGTGATCCTGCATTCGGCACCGGAGGCCGCTGCCGGCGGTCCGCTGGCCTTCGTTCAGAACGGCGACATGATCGAGGTCGATGTCGAAGCGCGGCGCATGCATCTCGACGTCTCCGACGCGGAGATGGAGAAACGCCGGGCCGCGTGGCAGGGCTTCGAATCCCCTTATGACCGGGGATATTCGAAACTCTATGTCGAGCACGTTCTGCAAGCCGACAAAGGGGCGGATCTTGATTTCCTCGTCGGAAAGAGCGGAACCCCGCTGATGCGCGAGTCTCATTAAGGAAAAGTTGGCAATTTAGCGCGATAATCTGCACTGCAGGTTTCGCGCAAATTGTGAGACACTTTGTGCCGTCCGCTGGATCCGGTTATTCGGCGGGCCGCACCGCGCGATGAAATCCGGACTTAACTGAGGGTTACTGTCGACTGAAGCGGATGCAACAATAGACGGAAGTGATACCCGCATGGGTACACCGAGATCCTGTATGCCCAACGGTCAAAACCCGTCCGACGACGATACAGAGCTGAATGCGCTCGGCGCCAGGGGCGATCTCGTCAGCGATGTGGCGCACGAGATGCGCAATCCGCTCAACGCGCTTCTCGCCTATACCGAGTTGCTCAAGACCGAGCGGCACGGTCGGCACAGCCATCCGAAATACAAGCAATATTCGGACATCGCCCACGATGCCGCCGAGGCTCTGGTGCGAATCTGCGACCGGCTGCTGTTGGGCGAGGAGACAGGCAGCGATGACGCTGGCGTCGAGACGGACTCTTGCGCTGTCGCGAAACGCATGATCGCCCGCTACAGCGCCATGGCGGAGCAAAAGAAAATCACGCTCGACATGCGGTTCGACCGGGAGTTCCCCAAGGTTCCGATCCCGGTCGCGGTCCTCGAGGATGTGCTGGGTAATCTCGTCGTCAATGCGATCAAGTTCACGCCCGCGGGTGGAACGGTCGCCGTGATCGGCAAGCGCGACCCGGTCACCGGCGCGGTGATCATGGTGATCCGCGATACCGGGATCGGGATGCCCGCGGAGAAACTTTCCGAGGTCCTGAAATTTCTCCCGGTAAAACCGGTCGAGGGTCTGCAAGGCGAGATGGGGACCGGTCGCGGCCTTTCCATCGTCAAGAAGCAGCTTGCTCCGTACGGCGTTGCTGTCGAGATCCGCAGCAATCCGAATTTCGGCACCTCGGTTTCCCTGGTTTTCCCGCCGCCGAAAGCCTGATCGCCTGTCTTCAGGGCATGGAGGCAAGCGCCTTCGCGAAGAAATCCGGGCCGCCGAAATTGCCGGATTTGAGGGCGAGCGCCAGCGGTTCACCGCCGAGCGAGACTGTGGCAGGGACTCCGGGATCTATCTGCGGGCCGATCTGCAATCCCTCGATTCCGAGCGCCGAGACGACCGCACCTGAAGTCTCGCCCCCGGCAACGACGAGCCTGCGGGTCCCCGAGGCAACAAGGCCGCGGGCGATCGCGGCCATCGCTTCCTCGATCAGCGCCCCGGCTTCGGCGCGGCCGAGTTCCTTCTGGATCTCGCGCACCTTCTCGGCCGGCTGGCTCGCATAAATCAGCACGGGACCGTCCGCGATCCGCGCGGCGGCCCAGCCGAGGGCCTCTGCCACGACATCCTCGCCGCGCGCGAGGCGCAGCGCATCCACGGCGAAGGAAGGATGTTCCGCCTCGAAACGGGCAATCTGCCCGAGCGTCGCCGCCGAACAGCTTCCGGCGAGGACTGCGGCACTCCCCGAAACGGCAGGCAAGGTGTCCGCCGCGCCTTGATCCGCAAGCAAGGCCGCACGCCGGTAGTTCTCGGGCAGACCGATGGCTATCCCGGACCCGCCGGTGACGAGCGGCAGATTTTTCACTCCGTAACCGATTGATTCGAGATGCTTATCAAGGACGGCATCGACAATCGCGATACCTCCTCCCTCAGCTTCGAGTGCCGCGAGCTCGGCCGCAACCGCCTCGCCACCCGCATCGACGGTAGCGAATTGGATCAATTTAACTGGCTTTTTAGTTTGTCGTTGCAACACCGATACGAGATTGCTGTCCGTCATGGGCGTCAGCGGGTGATTGCGCATCGGACTGTCCGACAGGAGTTGCGTGCCGACGAAGAGATGGCCGTTGAAGATCGTCCGTCCGTTCTCCGGAAAGGCCGGGCAGGCAATCGTGACGGTGGTTCCGAGATCCGCCATCAGGGCGTCGGCGACCGGGCCGATATTGCCGTCGTCCGTCGAGTCGAACGTGGAACAGTATTTGAAGAAAAACTGCCGGCATCCCGCGCCCTTCAGCCATTGCAGCGACTGGAGCGATTGCGCGACCGCCTCCGCGGCCGGGTTGGTCCGCGATTTAAGGGCGACGACGACCGCGTCCACGTCCGGCACCGGCGTATCCGTCGCCGGAACGCCGATCAGCTGGACCGTCCGCATGCCACCGCGCACCAGCATATTCGCCAGGTCCGTGGCTCCGGTGAAATCATCGGCGATGCAGCCGAGAATGGGCGCCATGGCGGCCTACCTCCCTCAATGAAACGGATTATGGATCGGGCCGGGCAGTCTGCTGTAGGCTGCGCCCTCAAGCAAGCACACGTCCGTGCGATATACAGCGCCCATCAAGAATGGCGACAGGGGAGGCTTCATGCCAAGGCTGGCAGCAAATCTGTCCATGATGTTCCAGGAACTGCCGTTTCTCGACCGCTTCAAGGCGGCCGCGGATGCCGGTTTCCGGGGCGTCGAGTTTCTGTTCCCGTACGACTTTCCGGCGGAGACGATCCGCGCCAAGCTCGACGAAGCTGGCCTCTCACAGGCGCTGTTCAACCTGCCGCCCGGCGACTGGGAGAATGGCGAGCGCGGCCTCGCCGCCATGCCGGGGCGCGAGGAGGCTTTTTCCGCCGCCCTTGCGAAAGCTTTGGATTATGCCGAGGCGCTCAACTGCCCGCGCCTGCACGTGATGAGCGGAATCGTACCCGACGGCACGTCGCGGGAGGCCTGTACCGAGACGCTGATCGGCAATCTCCGCCGCGCCGCGCCGCTGGCCGCCGAGCGTGGAAAGACGCTGATCATCGAGCCGATCAATACGCGGGACATTCCGGGTTATTTCCTGAATTACCAGACGCAGGCGCTGTCGATCCTCGAGGCCGTCGGCGCTCCGAATGTCCGCCTGCAGTTCGACCTCTATCACTGCCAGATCATGGAAGGCGACCTCGCGATCCACATGCGGGAGCAGCTCGGCATCATCGAGCACATCCAGATCGCCGGCGTGCCCGGCCGGCACGAACCGGACGTGGGTGAGATCAATTATCCCTATCTCTTCGCCCTGATGGACGAACTCGGATACGGGGGCTGGGTCGGTTGCGAGTACAAGCCGCGCGGCGAGACCGTCGCGGGACTCGGCTGGAGCAAGGAGTGGATTCGATGAAGGTCACGATCACCGGCGCCTCGGGTTTCATCGGCCAGAAACTGGCCCGCCGCCTGCTGGACAGCAACGCGCTCGTCGCCTCCGACGGCAGCCGCAAGCCCGTCACCGAACTGACTTTGCTCGACGTCGTCGAAGCGCCGAAGGCGCTCACCTCGGACGCCCGGGTACGCAGCCTCGCCGGCGACATCACCGACGCGGCGCTGCTGGCCGAGGCCATCCCCGGCGATACCGACAGCGTCTTCCACCTCGCGGCCATCGTCAGTGCCGGCGCCGAGGAGGATTTCGATCTCGGCATGGCGGTCAACCTGGACGCGACTCGCAAGATCCTCGAGATCCTCCGGGCCGCCGACGGCGTTCCCAAGATGGTCTTCGCCAGCTCCTGCGCCGCGTTCGGCGGCGACCTGCCGCATATCGTCGAGGATATGACGGCAACCACACCGCAGACCTCCTACGGCACCCAGAAGGCGATCGGAGAGCTGCTGGTCTCCGACTACAGCCGCAAGGGCTTCGTCGACGGTCGCTCGCTGCGTTTCCCGACCGTCGTGGTCCGTCCGGGCAAGCCGAACAAGGCCGCCTCCACTTTCGCCAGCTCGATCTTCCGCGAGCCCCTGCAGGGTCAGCGGGCGGTCTGTCCGGTCGCCGGCGACGCCAAGATGTGGCTCGCCTCGCCGCGCAGCATCATCGAGAACTCGGTGCATGCCCATAACCTCGCCGCCGACGCCTGGGGCGCCTCGCGCACCGTCTCCCTGCCCGGCTTCTCCATTTCGGTGGCGGAAATGGCGAAGGCGCTGGAGAATGTCGCCGGCCCGGCCGTCGCCGGACGGATCGACTGGACGCCGGATCCCTTCATCGAAAAAATCGTCCGTGGCTGGCCGCCGGCCTTCAACACGAAGAAGGCAAACGCGCTCGGTTTCGTGCAGGACGAGGGCATGGAAAGCGTGATCCGCGCCTTCATCGAGGACGAGCTCGGCGGCAAGATCGCGGCCTGAGTCGGGGCCGGAAACCAGGGCCTGCGCCTATTCGCGGCGCAGGATCTTGTCGGTGATCAGGGTTTCGAACCAGTCCGCGCGGAACCCTGCCTGGAGCGCGTCCGGGTCGTATTCCCTTTCGGCCCAGTCCCGGAAGGAGATCCCGGTCTCGTCGTGCCGTGCCGCGAACTGTTCGAAGACATGATCGACGATGCCGGTCCGGCCGTGGCGGAGATGGCCGAAGCGCAGCGAAAGCTGGTCCATCGCCTCGCGCATCGGAACGCCCTTGACCAGATGCAGGTAGAGCGTGCTCATCAGCCCTGTACGGTCGGCGCCCGACTTGCAGTGCATCAGGGTCGGCGCCTCCAGCTTGTTCCAGACCTCGATCGCCTGCTTCAGGATTTCCGGTTTCAACGGATTGCGTGAACGAATCGGCAGGCTGACGAGCTGTAGCCCCAAGCGCTCGCAGGCCTCGCGCTCAAGGCGGTAGCGGTAATTGTCCTCCTCCGCTCCGCGCAGATTGAGGACGCTCCTGAATCCCTGCTCCGCGAGACGCTCCAGATGCCAGGGCGACGGCTGCGCGGAGCGCCAGAGCTCGTCGCTGACCCGGTGCTTGTTGAGATAGATCGAGCGGACGAACCCATGGTCCGTCATCATCAGGTGCCACCAGGCACGCAATCTTTCGGTGCCTTCCGGCGGCGGGAGCGCCGGAACATTCTCGGTCGGGCTGTCTGTCATCGGGTCCATATAGCGCACCGGGCGCCGGAAGCGCGGCTTATTTCGGGACCTTGCGCTCGCCGATCATCAGCGTGAAGGGGATGCGGCCACGCTCGAACACCATCTGCCCCATCGCCGTGACACACTTGTGTTCCTCGTTCTTGAAGGACGCGTTGATCTCGAAATCGACCATTTCCTTCGGAAACACCTCCTCGTCGACATACTCGGCAAAGGCACGGATGATGTTGAGCGGTGTCTTCTGCCAGATATCGTCATCCTCGGTCGTGAAGACGTACTCCTCCTGATTATCCCCCGTGGCACTCATCATCGTCGCGACCAACGTTCTCGACATCACTCTATTCTCCTTGTCCGGGCCCGCCCTTGCCGGCCGAAGTGTGCCCCTATCTGACCGCCCAGGGGAAATCGTCATCCTGCTCGGCGATGAAAAGCGTTCCCCCGAGTGTCTCGGGAAGCGCCATTCGAAGATATTTACCGACGCGCTCCGGCTCGAAACCCCGCTCGCGGAAGAAGCTTTCCGTTTGCTGCAGATCCGCGGAGAGAAGCCCGTATCCGGCGACGATTGGGCCTTCGTCAGGCAGTTCCGTGCCCGGCACCAGCTGCTCGAGGCCTTCCTCATCCGCGATCACCACCCCGCCGCGATCGAGCGGAACGCGCCAGATGTGCGGGCTCACCGGTTTCGGGCCGCCGCGATTCAGGAACCAGCAGTAGCGCGCCGCCGTCTTGTCGAGCACCTCGGCACCAATGATCACATCGCGCAGGGCGACGATCCCGTTGCCGTGACGCATCCAGCGTTCCTGCCAGACGATATCCTCGGTGAGGTGAGTGACGTACTGCACGCGGCCCTCCGGCATGTCCTGCGGACGGACACGACAGCAGGTGAAGGACGCTTCGTCCTCGCCGCCGTCCGGCAGGGTGACCGGCCGCTTCAGATGTACCAGCGGCTGCGGATGGAACCCGGTCAAGGTGAGACGTCCCTGGACACTCTCGGGATCGACGCAGGAGAACGCGATCAGATGCAGGCCGACATAGCGGTCCAGTTGCCCCTGCGTGCGCTCGCCGAGTTCGGTAGAGGCATCCGAGACAGCGATCACCTCGATATAGCCTTCCGGCAGCATGATGCAGCGATTGGCCGTGCCCGACGGCACCGGATCGGAGGTCTCGTCGAGACGATGCCGGTGTTCCGTATAGGGCGTCTGCACGAACCCGAGCCGATTGAGGTCACGGTGCGCTTCCGCCATGTCCGGGACGAAATGCGCAACGTGATCGAGAAAGATCTCCTCCCCGACCGGCAATTGGCGCGCCTGTTCCATATCGATGTCTTTCCCGACTTGCTTTCCGAATCTGCGGCGTCACTATGCGAAGAATTCAAGGCACTGAAAAGTCACGGGTTCATGCGTATTCTATTCGGGTGGGAATTCGGCGCCGGTCTCGGCCATATCAATCGGATCAAACCGATCGCGCGGGCGTTCCGGGAACGGGGCGCGGAGATCTTTCTGGCGCTCCAGGAAAACGAGCGTGCGGATGCGTTCTGGAACCCGGCGACGGCCCGCCTGCCGGACGGCTATCATCTGCTGCCGATCCCGAACTGGCGCATGCCGACCGATCCGAAGGCACGGCAGGTACCGACCCATTCCTTCGCCGACGTGCTGACCCTGATCGGCTACGGCAACGAATTGGGATTCGCCGCCCGGCTCGAGGCCTGGTGCGGACTTATCGCCGCCGTGCAGCCGGATCTCGTCATCGGGGATTTCAGCCCGACGCTGAACATCGCCGCCCGGGGACGCGTACCCTCGCTCACCATCGGCAACGGCTACACCATGCCGCCGGGCGGACGCGAGATGCCGCCGATCCGGCCCTGGCAATCGAAGCTTGAGGCCTTCTCCGTAGATCACGAGACCCGCCTGCTGGAAATGGTCAACAAGGTGCTGCGCCTCCGCGGCGAGGAGAAGCTCGCCTTCCTGAGCGATGCCTTCCACGGCGACCGCTCCTTCCCGCTCACCCTGCCGATCGTCGATCCCTACGCGGCCAGCCGGAGCGAGGAAACCCTGCCTCCCTTCAACATGCCGACCGGGATCCAGCCGCTGCCGCTCGAGCAGCGCGCGGAGGACGGCGTCTTTTTCTACATGCCGCGCAGCCACCCGAGCCTTCGGACGGTGATGGACGCGCTGAAGCAGAGCAAACTCAACGTCCGGGCCTATATCAGCGGTCTGGGACCGGAGCAGGCGACGCAGCAGAGCACCGGGACCTTTCAGGTCAGCCCCAGCCCCCTGCCCTTCAACGAGATCATGCCGAAGGCGCGGCTACTGGTGCATCACGGAGGTCTCTCCACCGCCATTGCCGGCGCCATGGCCGGAACCCCGCAAGCTATCGTTCCGTGGAATCTTGAACATCTTGTCACCGCGCGCCGGATCGAGACCCTCGGCGCAATCCAGGTGGTGAATAATCCGGAGAAGGAATATCCGGGCAAGGCCCTGGCAAAGCTCTTCTTGCGGATGGCACGCGACAATCAGCTCGCGGCCACCGCAATCGCGGCAGCGGGTACCGTCGATTCCGGCGATACCGCGGCTGCGCTAAGCACCATTCTCAAAGCCGGTCTGGCCCTGGCGAACTCTTCCGGCGAGTGACGTCCTCCGGCCTGGCCGCGGCCCCGCTCAATCGAATGATGCCCCTGCTCATCCTCGCAAGCCGGCGCGAACTCGCCATCGCCACCACGTCTGCGGCTCCGATCAGCGCCGATGAACGCGTCCGGCCCGCGCCATCTCGGCATAGGCGGAAACGAAAAAGGCACCCCGCTCCTGCGAGCGAGATGCCTTTCGCAATCTGTTCGTGTTCCGGCGTACCGGATCAGTCCATCTCGTTCGCTTCGGACTGCAGCAGCATGTAGTTCTGGATGCCCATCTTCTCGATCATCTCGAGCTGCGTCTCGATGTAATCGACATGGCCTTCCTCGTCGGTGAGGATTTCCAGGAAGAGATCGCGGGTGACATAGTCACCCACCGTCTCGCAATGCGCTATGCCGGCCTTGTAGTTGGCAATGCCGTCATGTTCGAGCTTGAGGTCGCCCTCGAAGATTTCTTTGATATCCTCGCCGATCAGCAGCTTCTCGAGATACTGCAGGTTCGGGAGGCCTTCGAGGAACAGGATGCGGGCGATCAGCTTCTCCGCATGCTTCATCTCGTCGATGGATTCGTCGTACTCGTGTTTGCCGAGCTTCGAAAAACCCCAATCCTGCAGCATCTTGGCGTGCAGGAAGTACTGGTTGATGGCGGTGAGTTCGCCCTTCAGACCAGCGTTCAGAAACTCGAGAACCTTCTTGTCGCCCTTCATCGGCCTTGCTCCAGATTGGATGTCCTGAGGCCGAACATAGCACTCCTTAGAATAATTCCAAGGGGCTTCGCAAAATCTATACTGCGAATAACACTCAATATTACAGTAACTTAGGGAGGTTTGGCTGACCTAGACGGCATCCGTCACGGCAAGCTCGGCCTCGCCGGTGCGGGCGGCGAGCTGCTCGCGGATGGTGTTCCGGCAGGTGCCGCATTGCGGACGGCATCCGACGTTCTGATAGACCTGCCCGACGGTCCGCGCGCCCGAATCGATCGCCCGGTCCACACATCGATTTGTAAAGCCGTTGCAAAGACACACATACATCGTGCGAATTCCGCAATTGAGAGTCATTCGCATATGAAGTCTCTTGCGACTGATTGTCAATACGGAAATTCAGACCGGATTTGTTCTATATCAATGCGGGCGCAAAAACGCCTGGAACTCTGCCGGTTTTCATCGATTTTCAGAGGGGACAAAATAAGCGGGCGGCCCCGAGAGGCCGCCCTGGTCCGAGCCGAGAGGGAGGGAGCGAAGTCGGATGGCTCGAACTTTACTTTGCCAGCGTATTCTTGCTGGCCTGATACCCTTTTTACGCGTCAAACCTGAACATTTCGTAAACAGAACGCACAAAATACGAAAAGCGTGGCGGGTCTCGCCGGGGCGTGCGAAGAGGCCATGGTCATGACCGCGAAAACGCTGATGTTCCAGGGAACCGGCTCCGATGTCGGGAAATCCGTTCTGGTCGCCGGGCTCTGCCGCCTCGCCGCTCGGAATGGCCTCCGCGTGCGGCCGTTCAAGCCGCAAAACATGTCGAACAATGCCGCCGTCACGGTGGATGGCGGGGAGATCGGCCGGGCGCAGGCGCTACAGGCCCGCGCCGCCGGGATCGAACCGCATACAGACATGAATCCGGTGCTGTTGAAGCCGGAATCCGAGCTCGGCGCCCAGGTTGTGGTGCAGGGCAAGGTCCGCGGACATGCCAAGGCCCGCGCCTATCAGGCGATGAAGCCCGAGCTCCTGGGCGCGGTCCGCGACAGCTTCGAGCGCCTCAGGGCCGACGCCGATCTCATCCTGGTGGAAGGCGCCGGCAGCCCGGCGGAGGTCAATCTGCGCGCCGGCGACATCGCCAATATGGGCTTCGCCGAGACCGTCGATTGTCCGGTCGTCCTGATCGGCGATATCGACCGCGGCGGCGTCATCGCCTCGCTGGTCGGCACCCACAACGTCATCCCGCCCCGCGACCGGGAACGGATCGCGGCCTTCCTCATCAACAAGTTCCGCGGCGACGTCTCGCTGTTCGACGAGGGGCTCCGGATCGTGACGGAGCATACCGGCTGGCCCTCGCTCGGCGTCGTTCCCTATTTCCCGGAGGCGCGGAAGCTCCCGGCCGAGGACGCCGTCGCGCTGGAGCATGCAACGCGAGAGGGGTCCGGACCGCTAAAGATCGCGGTGCCCCGGCTTTCCCGGATCGCCAATTTCGACGACCTCGACCCGCTGCGCCTCGAACCGGAGGTGTCGGTAGAAATCGTCGAGCCCGGGCGATGCCTGCCGGGCGATGCGACGCTCATCCTGATCCCCGGGTCGAAATCGACCATCGGCGACCTGCAGGACCTGCGCGCGCAGGGATGGGATATCGATATCGCGGCCCATGTCCGCCGCGGCGGCCGGGCGCTCGGCATCTGCGGCGGCTATCAGATGCTCGGCCGCCGGGTGCACGATCCGGACGGGCTGGAAGGTCCCGCAGGGTCTGCGGACGGTCTCGGCCTGCTCGATGTCGAGACTGTGCTCACGCCGGAAAAGTCATTGACCCGGATCTCCGGAGAAACCTCGGCAGGGGCCGCCATCGCGGGCTACGAGATCCATATCGGACGGACGGACGGTCCCGACCGAGCCCGTCCATTCGCCGTCATCGATGACGGCAGCGGCCCGCACGAGGACGGGGCCACGTCCCCGGACGGCCGTATCGCCGGTTCCTACGTGCATGGCATGTTCGCGTCCGACGGGTTCCGCCGGGCCTTCCTCGCGGAACTCGGCGCGACGCGCCTTGCTGAGACCTCCTTCGAGACCGTGATCGACGGTGTACTGGACCGCCTCGCCGATCATCTGGAAACGCATATCGACACCGCGCGGCTCTTCTCGCTTGCCCGCTGAGCGCGGTCGTCTATGGTGCGCCGGAGTGCTCAACCACGGAGGCTTGCATGGCCCGACGTCTCTTCGTCCTGCTGGTGCTGCTTGCCGCGATCGCCTTTGGCGGACCGGCGCGCGCGGCGGACCTCGAAAACACGCTCTATCTCGATCTCGAATATGGCCGGGTGGAAATCACCCTGCGGCCG
The DNA here is from genome assembly GCF_014904705.1 of Nisaea sediminum. Classification (NCBI taxonomy): domain Bacteria; kingdom Pseudomonadati; phylum Pseudomonadota; class Alphaproteobacteria; order Rhodospirillales; family Thalassobaculaceae; genus Nisaea; species Nisaea sediminum. Next base: position 2,781 of record NZ_JACZCQ010000007.1, on the reverse strand, counting down.
GACCTCGCGCCGAACCATGTCGCGCGGATCAAGGAACTGGCCCGCAAGAATTTCTATGACGGCATCATCTTCCACCGCGTGATCGACGGCTTCATGGCCCAGACCGGCGATCCGACCGGCACCGGCATGGGCGGCTCCGGACAGAAGCTGAAGGCGGAGTTCACGAACGCCCCCTTCGTCCGCGGCACCGTGGGCGCCGCCCGGGCGCGCAATCCGGACAGCGCCGACAGCCAGTGGTTCATCTGCTTCCAGGACTGCCAGTTCCTCAATGGCCAGTACACGGTCTGGGGCGTGGTCTCGAAGGGCATGGAATATGTCGACATGATCAAGCGCGGCGAACCGCCGGCGAACCCCGATCATATCGTCGCGCTGCGCGTCGCCGCGGACGTCAAGTAAACCGGCTCAAGTCTCTAGGACCCGAACACAAGTAAGAAAAAGGATCGAAACGTGAGCGATCAGGAAAACCAACTCTTTATCGACCTCGACCACGGCCGCGTGGTCGTCGAACTGAAGCCGGATCTGGCGCCGAAGCATGTCACGCGGGTGAAGGAACTCGCCCGCGAGGGCTTCTATGACGGCATCGTCTTCCACCGGGTGATCGACGGCTTCATGGCGCAGACCGGCGACCCGACCGGCTCCGGCATGGGCGGCTCCGGCCAGAAGCTGGACGCGGAATTCTCCGACGCCCCGTTCCGCCGCGGCACCGTGGGCGCGGCCCGGGCACAGAATCCGAACAGCGCCGACAGCCAGTTCTTCATCTGCTTCAAGGACGCCCGCTTCCTCGACGGTCAGTACACCGTCTGGGGCGAGGTCGTCGAAGGCATGGAATATGTCGACATGATCAAGCGCGGCGAGCCGCCGGTCGACCCGGACAAGATGGTCAAGGTCCAGGTCGCAGCCGACGCCGAATAATCACTTCCCGGATCCAAGACCGGCCAAGTGGCCGGTCTTGGTCCAGACCAGCGCCTTTTCCCGCGCGGCGAACTCGGCCCGCGCGCCTTTCGGAAAGCGCAGCCAGCTCCCGGTCCCGTAGCGCACTCCGCCGCTCTCGACCGCACCTTCCAGCACGAGAAACTCTCCACCGCCCGCCATCTCGAAGGGCGGTTGCGCCGCACCCGCCTCGTAGCGAGTGAGATACACATGCTCATCCTCCGCATCGAACAGCGGCAGCACGGCGATTCCGTCCACGGCTCCCTCTTCCCAGCGCGCGTCCGGCGCGCGCGTGTCGACCCGCACGAACTCCTGGTCCTCCTCCCGCATCTGCCAGAGCTTCACGAAGATGGTGCAGCCGGCACGGGTGAAGGGCGAATGGCTGGAGCCGACCGGATTGCGGACATACATGCCCGGCCCGTAATCGCCGTGTTCGTCGGAGAAGGTGCCGTCGAGTACGAGGAACTCCTCGCCGCCGCCATGGGTGTGGGCGGAAAATTCGCTGTCCGCCGCGTAGCGCACGATGGTCGTCGCCCGCGCCACTTCCTCCCCGATCCGGTCCAGCATCCGTCGGTCAACCCCGGGCATCGGTGACGGGACCCAGGGCAACTGGTTGCTGTCGGTCGCGACGAAGCGCGAGAAATCGGCGTTGATCTCCATCGGGGCGGGCTCTCTCGGCAAAGTTTCAGACCGACCAGAGGTATGGGCGGACGCCGAAATTGCAATATCGGGGACCGTTCCGGAGCCGAACGGGTACCGTTCGGGGGACAGGCCTTAAAGGTCGGCGTCAGAAGAACAGCGCGCCTTCGAGCGGATTGCGCCCTTCCCGGTCCTCGATCTCCAGAACCCAGATATCCGGATCGATCCGGCGCTCGCGCTCCAGCACCGCGTCGGCCTCTTGTTCCGGGACCGGCGCGTCGCCGGTGCGCGACCGCCAGGCGAGACTGCCGTCTATCTCACGAGCGAGTGCCAGGATTGTGAAGCCGGGGCCGAGGCGGTTGATCTTGAGATAGACCGCGCCCGCGTCATCATCGCCGGAGCGGACCACGGTCGCCATGATCCCCATGGCCATGCACTGCCTGAGACCGGCCTGAACCAGCAATTTCGACTTGAGGCGCGGTGCGCTCATCGGGTACTCCGCCGCGGGCACGCGAGAGACCGGCGCGCGCTTCGACCAATTGGTAAAAGACTGAGGACTCCGTTGTCTTTCTTTCTTAGACTGCTTCCGCGGAATGCAGTCCGTGAACGGGTCCGACGGACCTCAATAAACAGGGATGGCAAAAAATGAAACAGTGGGTACTGGCGGCGATTGCCGCGATCGGTCTCGGCGCCGCCGCCGATGCCGCGGAATTCAAGCCGGCCGTCGTCTTCGACATGGGCGGCAAGTTCGACAAGAGCTTCAACGAAGGCGTCTACGAAGGGGCAGAGCGCTTCAAGAAGGAAACCGGCACCAGCTATCTCGAGTTCGAGGTCACCAACGAGACCCAGCGCGAACAGGCGATCCGCCGCATGGCGCGCAAGGGCGCCAATCCGATCCTCGGCGTCGGCTTCGCCCAAGGCCCGGCGATCGAGAAGGTCGCGAAAGAATTTCCGGATCTCAGCTTCGCCATCATCGACAGCGTGGTGGACGTGCCGAACGTGCAGTCCATCGTCTTCAACGAGCATGAAGGCTCGTTCCTGGTCGGCGTGCTCGCCGCCAAGGCCTCGAAGACCGGCACCATCAGCTTCGTCGGCGGCATGGACATTCCGCTTATCCGCCGCTTCGCCTGCGGCTATGTCGGCGGGGGCCCCTTGGGCGACGGGGGCATCAAAGGGGTCCCCAAAAAGGACCGGCAAGGGCGGGGGCCAGGG